>JAYKHH010000367.1:0-19886 GCA_035285265.1 Leptolyngbyaceae cyanobacterium
TGTTCACATAGACCAAATTCATCGGATCTAACCCTGCCTTAATGCGAACGTTAGCCTTGTCTTCGGCTGCGATGGTTTCTAGATCAAGCTTCACGTTTTCTTTCATTAAACGGCTTGATGCTTGGAAGGGCGGTTCTCCAGGGATAAGCACGGTTGAGTAGCCCGGTTTCAAGACAATACTTTGGGCTTGAGCTGTAACAATCACGGCACCCCCGCGAGTGGCAATTCCGGTTTTACCATCTGGGCTAATCGTGATGCCTAGATCTCCCCTTTCTGCTGTTATCACGCCTGCAGGGGTTTCCACCTTAATCCGGGAGGTGGGATTATTAAAACGTTGAATCCGAAAATTGATTTGCCCTCTAGGGACAAGCAGCCACGTCACATTCCCTCCCTGAGGCGTGACCCTGAAAATTTTGAGCCGAACCTCTGTCTGTTCCGAGACTTGAATGGGAGTAATCCCATCATCTAACATCAAAACAGCCTTCGCATGGTTTCCAGTCCGAATGCCATCTTTCACCAATTTCAGGCGATCGCCCGCTTGAGCCGGTCGTGTAGCATCATCCAAGTAGGTCACTGCCCCTTCCATTTCCTGGATTTTCAGCGATCGCTCGATCACAGGTGTCACTCGCCGAAGCACAGGCTTTTGTATATTGAGAGGTGGGGGTTGTTGTCCTTTCTGGGCAGCCATGGCTAGGGAATCAGCCACCA
The DNA here is from genome assembly GCA_035285265.1 of Leptolyngbyaceae cyanobacterium. Taxonomy (GTDB): domain Bacteria; phylum Cyanobacteriota; class Cyanobacteriia; order JARCMD01; family JARCMD01; genus JAYKHH01. The sequence continues at coordinate 709 of JAYKHH010000367.1, forward strand.
TGCTGACCGCTAGCAGTAATAACCCCAAGGATGCAGTCTTGGGCAGCCAGCGAACATAGCTGAATTGACGGATCATAATTTCATAGCTCGTGATGAATGCCATAGCAGTAACATACCCAGAACACTTATACGAAAGCATACTACTGACTAGGAAAATAACTTAACGCATTTAGTAACAGGTGTCAGGTAACAAGGGTCGGATATTAGTAAAAATTTTGGATTTTGTAGAGGGGCATGGCAGTGCCATGCCCCTTGTATTCTGAACTTATAGGGTCTAGCGTGGAAAGTTTTTAATCGAGGTAGTAGCTGACTTTGTGGGTTAACTAACCCGCACAGCATCAATCTAGCAAGCATTCTTCAGCCCATGGCAGTGCTTCAACTCCCAACCGTGAGCTAATCCTAGATGCGGGCATTGACTCGGTCGGTTAACAAGTACAGAGTTTTTGGGGCTAAGTATTAGGTGAGTCTCTCTTCTTCAATCAAGTTTTTTCGGAATTTAAAGGCTGATCAAAAACATCAATTTGCAGTGATTGGCCTCGGTCGCTTTGGACGCGCAGTTTGTTCTACCTTGCATCACTCTGGCCATGAGGTGATGGCCGTGGACATGAATGAAAAAAGTGTGGCTAAGGTCTTAACAGACAAGATTGCAGTGCGGGCCGTGCAACTTGACTCCACAGATCCAACTGCCCTCAGAGAAGCAGGGATTTTTGAATTTGATACCGTGATCGTTGCCATTGGGAACTATATCCAAGAGAGCATTATTACAACCATGAATGTCAAGGAAGGTGGGGTAGCCCATGTGGTGGCTAAGGCTTCCTCCGAGATTCATGAACAGCTCCTGAAAAAAGTAGGGGCCGATCATGTGGTCTTTCCTGAACATGAAATGGGGGCTACCTTGGCGCGATCGCTGACTCAACCCAACATTCTCGATCGCTTTGCCCTAGGCCCAGATAACAGTATTGCCGAGCTAATCGTACCTGAGGAGTTTCATGGTAAGACAATTGCCGAACTCAAATTGCGTTCTCGGTATGGACTGAATGTGTTGGTGATTTGTAGTGATGATGTCTGTGAGGTTAACCCCGACCCCCATAAACGCTTGACCCAGGGATCTCTAATCGTCGTAATCGGTTCCAACAAAGGTGTTGAGCAGTTACCCCTTTAGGTTTAACCCATCATTTAAGTAGACTCGCTGCTGAAGTGTGCAACCACAAGTGCCTAATCCACTTGTGGTTTTTTGTAGATTCATATCCCTATTTACAACAACGCTAAAGTGATACCACTCTGCCAGAAGGGGGGGATTACCCTTAGGGGGCGCAAAGCTTGGCGTCACGATTTAGTGATGGGTGCTCACTTCAGTTAGATCTGCCAACCTCAGTGAAAACCGCTATGCTCTGGCTGCATTTATGGCTATTGATTAAATTCATAATTTTCTGAATAGATAACACAAGTAACAAAAAGTATCTTGCTATACAGAACTACCCCACCTAGAATTGGTGCAATCAATTTGATTCACAATTCTGTATCTATAGCTTTAATCAGGGATTACGGTTCACCTTGTCGGGAATCACTGAGGTTCCAAATTAACGACTCCTCCAGCAGTTTACCGCTCAAGCTCCTAGAGATACAGACTACTCCTCACGCTACTGAGCCTGATTCTCAGCTTTTTACAGACAAGCTGTTGGGCTTGTGTCACCTCATTAAGGAACGTCTGATGACAACGTACAAACTGACACTCAAGAAGAAGCCGAATCGCAAGCATAGTCGGCAGTCTTCAATTTGGGATAGCAAGTGGCTATCTCCCGATTGGTACGCTAAGCACTTGGCTCCAAGCTGGCAAGCCTGTATTCCTCTAACTCTTGTTATTTTGCTCCTATGGGGTTACTCAGCAGTAGCCCAAGATGCTGCTCCCACCCTGGAATCAGTCAAATCAGAACTCAAGGTTGGTTTAGATACCCTGTGGGTAGCGCTTGCCGCCTTCTTGGTCTTCTTTATGAACGCCGGTTTCTGCATGTTAGAAACTGGGTTTTGCCGCCAAAAAAATGCGGTGAACGTCCTTGCCAAAAACCTAATTGTGTTTGCCCTGGCTACCGTTGCATTTTGGGCAATTGGTTTTGGCTTGATGTTTGGCGATGGCAACCCTTTTATGGGTCTCACGGGTTGGTTTATCACGGGGGCAGACAATAGCCCTGCCACTGGGGATGCCTACCAAGGTGTTTTTAGTGCCATCAGTTGGGCAGGCATACCCTTAAGTGCCAAGTTCCTGTTTCAGCTTGTCTTTGCGGCAACGGCTGCAACCATTGTTTCGGGTGCAGTCGCTGAACGGATTAAGTTTGTTGCCTTCTTGATTTTTAGCTTGTTATTAGTCGGTATTTCCTACCCAATTACTGGTCACTGGATTTGGGGCGGTGGCTGGTTAGCAAAAGCTGGCTTCTGGGACTTTGCAGGATCTACCGTTGTTCACTCCGTAGGCGGGTGGGCTGCGTTAATGGGAGCTGCCATCCTTGGCCCCCGTCTGGGTCGCTATCAAGATGGTGAATCCACAGCGATGCCGGGGCATAACATGAGTATTGCCACCTTAGGTGCCCTAATCCTTTGGTTGGGTTGGTTTGGGTTTAATCCTGGTTCTACCATGGCGGCTGACCCCAATGCCATTACTCACATTGCCTTGACCACCAATATGGCAGGTTCAACGGGTTGCCTAGCGGCCACGATCACCGCATGGTTATACCTGGGCAAACCTGACCTGTCCATGATTATCAATGGCCTGCTAGCAGGTTTGGTTGGTATCACAGCTCCCTGCGCCTTTGTTAGTATTGGGAGTGCTGCGATTATTGGAATTGTAGCTGGCATTCTCGTCGTCTTCTCTGTCACCTTTTTTGACAAGATCAAAGTTGACGACCCGGTAGGAGCCACCTCTGTTCACCTAGCTTGCGGTATTTGGGGCACTCTGGCAGTGGGTCTATTCAGCGTTGGACCTGGAGTTTATTCCTGGTATGGCGATGGTTTAGGACCTGCGAAAGGATTGTTCTTGGGCGGTGGTTTTGGAGCTGTCATTCCTCAAGCCATTGGTATTGTTTCTGTAGGCGGCATGACCGTTCTCTTGAGTGCTATCTTCTGGTACATCTTGAAAGCAACCGTTGGTATTCGGGTTGAAGAAGAAGAAGAAATCAAAGGTCTGGATATCAGCGAACACGGTATGGAAGCTTACAGCGGATTCCTGAAGGATACGACCGGTATGTCTGGCGGTATGCCTAAAGGCCCCATAGAGCTTTAAGGGATTTAGCTTTGAGGGATTTAAGGTAAGTCTTGCCAAGGAGATTGGTAAGAACTCGTTAACTTCATACCAAACTTCATAGATAGGGGTGCTTTCTAACCCAGAAAGCACCCTTTAATTTTTGGGGATAGCAGCACTCTGAGTCTCCTGATCTAGGACTTGGATAATTGTGTTATAGATTTCCTCAGCTTGCTGGGGAGAATTGCCAATACAGGTGAGCCCTAGTTTCCCAAACTCTGATAGACAACCCAGTAAATGAAAAAGAGTTCCTGTTTCAGTTTGGGTATCTAGATGGAGATGATGATGGGTAATAATCTCCATCAAGTCATTGGGGAGGAGCCCTCGGTACTGATCTTTTTGGAGGTTATCCGTTGCAATGTAGTATTTTGGGCAACCTTGCTGACTATAAAATAGGCCACTGGCAAGGTCATAGTCACCGTTAGTCATAAACTTGAGGGTCATAAAGGGGTGGGTTGTGCCACCCTGACGCAAATTGATTTCTATGGCTTGGAGATCCCAAGCTGATGGATCTAACTGTGAGGAAGGACAAACTGCCAGGAAGTCCACACTAAAGCGCTCTAAGGCTCCCTTGCTAGCTAGATTTTGTCCAATTTGCATCCCTAATGTTTGCAACTGCAACCGATAGGCCGCATCGGCTGGAAAACGGCATCCCAGGTAGATCTGTCCATCCGGCCCTCCGAGGATCTGATCATGGGTAGAAAGAATTTCCACCTCCCCAGAGGGAGCAATTCGACCTTGAACACTGGGCGATCGCGTCTCCTTTCCTTCAATAAACGCTTCTGCGATCGCCCCCAATTCTGGAATCCGACTGGAAAAACTTGCCCACGTTTCATCGGGAGCTTGAAATCTGAGCCACTCAAACTGTTCTTGAATGCGGGCCACTCGGACATCGTGGGAGCCATTGCCTGGAGCAACGGATTGCAGGGAAGTGAGGTTAAGGAGGGCATTCCCTTCTCCAGAGAACCCTTCATTGAGCTTAATCACGATCCGTTTTAAGCTCGGTTGCCGTTCCCAAAGGGCTGCAGTGACTTTAGCTAGATCCTGCCCATTCCAGACCAGTTCACTGCCATCGGGAAAGGGTACCCCACACTCCGCAAAGATGCGACGACTACCACTTTTAGTACCCCAATGGAGTAAATCTGGGTCTAGCCCATAGAGCGGCACCTCTAAAGCTACGGAGATCTGACGTTCTAGATCCGTGGAGTTGTAGCAGATCATGTAGGACTGTTGCGATCGCAATGCCTGATGAATCCGAGCCATTAAGCGAGGCCGCTCCAGGATTTTCTGACTGAGGGGTTTAAGAGACGAATCGTAGGTAGAGAAAAGGAGGAGGCGATCGCGGGCGTCTGCTACAGGAATCCCTGGAAGCAGTTGTAGATAATAGTCAATCACACTCGGATGTATGGGCTCTGAGGTGACATAAATGATCCGATTTTTGGGGTTTTGCAGCCGAGCCAAGGAGAAAAGCAATCGTTCTTCATAATGTAAGAACCCGTGAATCTTGACTAGCTCTCGCAAATCAACACTTAGAGAGGGAATGACCAAAATATTGTCACCCGGCCCATCACAGAGAGTTTCTTGACAAACTGGCTCCTGAGAAGCAGCACGACTACGCAACTGCCCCTGAAGCTGCTGAAATTTCACGCTCTGTTCAGCAGACAAGGATCGATCTAGAGTTGGCATCACTACTCTCCTGGCTATTACGCCACGCACCCTGTTAACACCCTCTCAGAACCTGTTTGAAAAGTCCTCTCCGGTGAGGTGGAGGACTAGAATCTCTCTCAATTTGCACGATGGAATCAGCGTTTCTGGTGCTTCCAGGGTGGGATCAAGAGCCGATTTTAACGTCGCGCCACCCTTTTCAAACAGGTTCTCACAGCGATTCTAGCGAGATACAACCTGATTAATTGCTGACAACTCCCTTGGAAGTGTCAAGAATGTTTGCTGACCCCCTGGCTTAATTGAAGCTTTTCCTGTTATTTGCCTCCTATCCCAAGGAGGAGTTACCGTAGCCTCAGCCCTTTCCCTCTAAACCCTCTGGGCTTCTGCCATACTGCTAATCGCTACCCACCAGACTTTTCAATCAGGTTTGCCAACAGAGGTAACAACTTTGCCAAGACGTGATCCCTGCTTGCCAAGCCCCAGATACTCTCTTGAATCAATACGAAATTAAATTCGTGTTTATACAGGTATCTACCTCGTAGGAAGGATGCGAAAAAAATATAGCATGGGATAATTAATATAAATTAAATCAATGTTTCAGCAACCTTTCTAGGTAGCCCTGTAATTCCATGACTTCTTTAAGTCCTGTGAGATCTACAAAACAATCTTCCTTTGGTCAGCCAGTACCGCTTGATAGCATTCTGGTTGTAGATGATTCCTCAGATAACTCGTTCCTCATTCAGGCAATCTTGGAAGAGGAGGAGTATCAAGTAGACGTGGCAGACAGTGGCATGATGGCACTGAAAAAAATAGTGGCTTCTCCCCCGGATCTGCTGCTATTGGATGTCATGATGCCAGTCATGGATGGTTATGAAGTGACTCGACGAGTTCGCCAAATGGAAGCTCGCGGTGAACTGCCCTTTATCCCGATTTTACTCATTACTGCCTACGATCAACCCAGTGTGGCCAAGGGATTGGATACAGGGGCTGATGATTTTATTCGTAAACCTGTTGAATTTGATGAATTGCTGGCACGGGTGCGATCGCTCCTCCGCCTCAAACACAGTGTCGATGAGCGGGATCAAATTACTAAGCAACGGGAAGATTTTGTATCCCGCCTGGCCCACGACCTGCGGACTCCCTTGGTGGCGGCGGATCGGATGATGAGCTTATTCCAGCAGGGCGTTCTCGGCGACCTGTCGCCGGAAATGCAGGAAGCGATCTCCACTATGATCCGCAGCAACCAAAATCTGCTGCAAATGGTGAATGTTTTGCTAGAGGTCTACCGCTTTGAGGCAGGCCGTAAAACCTTCAGCTTTTCCTTGATTAATTTACGGGAACTTGTTGGAGAAGTTGCTCAAGAGTTAAGTCCCCTGGCCCAAGCAAAAAAACTAACGTTAGAAATAGATGTAGGAGAGGAAACTGCAGGGCTCACTCAGGTCAGCGGCGATCGCTTGGAGTTGCGTCGAGTCCTGACAAACTTGATTGAAAATGCGATCAAGTACACCGACGCTGGTAGCATTTCTGTTCGTTTGATTCCGAATGGTCATAGCCCCCTTGAGTCTTCAGTTCCCTGGGTAAAAATTGAAGTTCAAGATACAGGCACAGGAATTTCTGAGGAGGATCAAGCAACTCTGTTTGAGCGGTTTCGCCAAGGCAGCCAAAGACGTTCAGGAAGTGGGCTTGGACTTTATCTATCCCGTCGCATTATTGAAGCCCATCAAGGCAAGATTGAAGTTAAGTCTGACCTGGGCAAAGGCAGCATATTTACAGTCAGTATTCCAGTACGCTCCTAAGCAAAGAGGTTATATATAGAACCGTAGCCCAGGTAAGATGCCTGACCATTTATTGAGGATTGCTATAGCTACCAGGGGATAATTATTGGGGTACCTTATCCTGAGGGAGTGGTTTAGTTTGACATTGGGATGACACTTCATCGCAGCTCAGGTCAGTGGCAAATGGGTTTGGGGCTATCTCTTCTCACCGTATTCCTGTGGGGAATCTTGCCCATTGCCTTAACCCTGGTGCTCCAAGTTTTAGATGTCTATACCCTGACTTGGTTCCGGTTCCTGGTTTCCTTTGGGTTGCTGGCTCTTTATTTAGCAGCCCGCCGACAATTGCCTGACCTTAGAAAGCTATCGGCTGGATTTCTGAAGCTTTTGGCGATCGCCACCCTCTTCCTAGCCCTAAATTACCTCCTTTATTTGCAAGGACTGGTTCAAACCTCTCCCGCTACTGCCCAAGTTGTGATTCAACTGGCTCCCGTGCTGATGGGCTTAGGAGCACTAGGAATCTTTAAAGAACGCTATACCCGCTCTCAATGGGTCGGTCTGGGGGTTCTCAGTCTGGGCATGGTGTTATTCTTCCACGAGCAATTGCGGACTTTAGTGGGTGCGCCGACTCGATACCTAGGGGGAAGTGGCTTGTTAGTTCTAGGAGCCGCAGCCTGGGCAGTCTATGCCCTCGCTCAAAAGCAACTGCTACAGAAAATTTCATCTCCAGAAATTATGTTGGCGATCTATGGGGGAGCAGCTCTCTTATTTACCCCCACCATCTCTCCCCAACCCATGTTTACCCTGAATCCCTTGCAATCAGGAATGTTGTTATTCTGTGCCCTCAATACCTTAGTTGCGTACGGGGCGTTTGCTGAAGCCTTAGATCACTGGGATGCCTCACGGGTTAGTGCGGTTCTCTCACTGACGCCCCTCGTTACGATTGCTTCCACAATTCCCGCATCGTTTCTATGGCCTGCCTTATTTACCCTGAAGCAACTTACGTTTCTGTCTTTGGTGGGAGCAGTTCTGGTGGTTTCTGGCTCCTTTGCGATCGCCCTGGGCAAGCAACCACCCTCTATTGAGGTCAGCAAATCCTAAAAATATCTAAAATCCGACCGAGGAACCGGAGTTTTATGGCACGATCGGATGAGAAAAGATGTATATATCTCTACAAATCACAGGAAATTTGGCTATGCCTCTGCGTCTCGGCGATACAGTCCCTAACTTTACCCAAGCCTCCACTGACGGTGATATCAACTTCTATGAGTGGGCGGGTGATAGTTGGGTTGTGCTATTTTCTCACCCTAAGGATTTCACCCCCGTTTGCACCACTGAACTGGGTGAAGTTGCGCGCCTCAAGCCTGAATTTGACAAGCGTAATGTCAAAGCCCTAGCGCTGAGCGTTGACGATGTGGAATCTCACAAGGGTTGGGTGGGTGACATTGAAGAAACCCAAGGAAATGCTCTCAATTACCCCATTCTGGCCGATCCGGATCGCAAGGTTTCTGACCTTTACGACATGATCCACCCCAATGCCAATAACACCTTGACCGTTCGTTCGGTGTTCGTCATTGATCCCAATAAGAAACTGCGTCTTACCTTTACCTATCCTGCTAGTACTGGGCGTAACTTTACCGAGTTGTTGCGGGTGATTGATTCTCTCCAATTGACTGACAACTACAGTGTTGCAACCCCCGTCAACTGGACAGATGGCAATGATTGCGTCATTGTTCCTTCCATTCAAGATCCTGAGGAACTCAAGCAAAAATTCCCCAAAGGCTACACGGTCGTTAAGCCCTACTTGCGGATGACTCCCCAGCCCAATAAATAGGCCGGTGCAAAAACTGGGTTTCTGCAGCATCCCCGAAATATTGCGGTCATCGTGATCCCAGAAACCCAGTTTGCTAGAGTCAACTAGATTCAATTCCATAGAGCCTAACGGTAATAGTTCCGGTAGGCTCTTTTCCCGTGATTATTTACAATTAGTAATAGACTCAGTTTTAGGTATTTTTTATAGATTATGGATATTAAGACCGGTTTTGCAGCTTCCGTGGGAAATACCCCCCTGATCCGCCTCCATAGCTTCAGTGAGGAAACGGGTTGCGAAATTCTAGGAAAGGCAGAATTCATGAATCCAGGTGGTTCTGTTAAAGACCGAGCGGCGCTCTTCATTGTGGAAGATGCTGAAAAAAAAGGTTTACTCAAGCCCGGAGGTACAGTCGTTGAAGGGACTGCGGGCAATACAGGCATTGGTTTAGCCCATATTTGTAATGCCAAGGGTTACAAGTGCTTAATTGTCATTCCTGATACCCAATCTCAAGAGAAGATTGATTTGTTAAGAACCCTAGGAGCAGAGGTAAAAACCGTTCCCGCTGTACCTTACAAAGACCCCAATAACTATGTGCGGTTATCAGGTAGGTTAGCGGAAGAAATGGACAATGCCATTTGGGCCAATCAGTTTGATAATTTAGCGAACCGTCAAGCTCACTATGAAACCACAGGCCCAGAAATTTGGCAGCAAACTGATGGCAAGATTGATGCTTGGGTGGCGGCAACAGGTACAGGCGGCACCTATGCAGGGGTTGCTATGTTCTTGAAGGACAAAAATCCTGCGGTTAAAACGATTTTGGCTGACCCCATGGGCAGTGGACTCTACAGTTATGCCAAAACGGGGCAAATCAAAATAGAAGGCAACTCCATTACCGAAGGCATTGGCAATAGCCGAGTGACTGCCAACATGGAAGGTGCCCCGATTGACGATGCCATCCAAATTCATGACCCAGAATGTGTGCGCGTCGTTTACCAACTACTCCGCCAAGATGGACTATTTATGGGCGGCTCCGTGGGCATTAATGTGGCTGCTGCCGTCGCGATCGCCAAGCAATTAGGCCCAGGGCACACTATCGTCACCGTTCTTTGTGATAGCGGGGTTCGTTATCAATCGCGGTTATTTAACCCAGAATGGCTCGCTGCCAAGGGGCTTGCTCTTTGAAACGGGAGTCTAGTCATGGCAGAATTGCCCAAAACAGCCTGTGTCTTAGTGTGCCAAAACCGTACCTGTCGCAAGCAGGGCGCAGCTAAGGTGTTGGCTGCTTTTGCAGCTCACGCGATCCCAGAAATCCAGATTATGGGCAGTCGCTGCCTAGGGGAGTGTGGAAACGGCCCCATGATCTTGGTATTACCCGAGCAGGTCTGGTACAGTCGAGTTTTGCCGGAAGAAGTGGGAGCGATCGCGGAGCAGCATTTACAAGGCGGAAAGCCCGTAGCTGCCATGCTCTATCGTAAATTCCATTAAATAAAGTGCGGGTATAATCCAGCCCCATTAGATCTATATGTCAGACTAGTCTCCAAGGAACGAGAATTCAATCACCGTTCATTTTTGAACCTGCGTAGGCAGGTTTTGTTTGTATAGTTGCGATTTCAATCGCCCAGTGATTGAATCCACGATCCTAAGTGTTCTCCTTGCAATTCACTTGGCACCACCCCTATGGGACAATCTCAGCGTGAAGTCATCATCTGGGAAGGCACCCCTTCTCAAATCCTCAATCTAGGGCCATTCATTCTCTGTGGACTTACCTTTTTTCTCGTTATTCCTATCTTTATTGCTGCTTGGAAATGGCTGCAAGTCAATAGTCATCGTTACCAAGTCACTACAGAGCGTATTGTGATCACTCAGGGAATTTTTTCCCGACGCACCGAAGAAATGGAACTCTATCGGGTTCGAGATGTGAGTTTTATACAACCTTTCTGGATGCGCTTGTTCTCTCTGACAGACCTTGTCTTATCCACTACCGATCCTTCTAGTCCTACCCTGGTGTTACAAGCGTTGCCGAACGCTAAGCAATTATGGGATGAAATTCGGATCAATGCTTCCCTCTGCCGACAGAAAAGAGGAATCTCAGAGCTCGACTTCACTTAAAATAGAAATCGCCTTAGTCATCAGTTGAGTAGTCAACAGTCTATCGCTCACCACTAAGAGTTTTTATGGTTCAACTTTAGTTGCAATCTCGACCTGGATTTATACTAGTTGAGAGATGCGCGTGTCAAAATGTCAAAATCGTAATGTAGCCTCAATCTTAGTCCTTACTTAGTCCTTTCACTTATTGGTAGCTATTAACTGTGTTTGTTCTCAGCGGCTATGAATACTTTCTAGGGTTTCTTCTGCTTTGCAGCCTCGTACCAGTCCTGGCACTCAGTGCATCGAGGCTTGTGCGCCCCAGACCCACTTCTCCAGCAAGGCGTACTACCTACGAATCAGGCATGGAACCCATTGGCGGGGCCTGGATTCAATTTAATATTCGCTACTATATGTTCGCCTTGGTCTTCGTCATCTTTGATGTGGAGACGGTCTTTCTGTATCCCTGGGCAGTTGCTTTTAGTCGCTTAGGGTTACTTGCCTTTATTGAGGCTCTGATTTTTATCGCAATTCTGGTTGTGGGTCTCGTATACGCTTGGCGGAAAGGAGCACTAGAATGGTCATAAATAACCCCAAAACCCCTACGCAACCTACTGTGCTGAATCAGCAAACAGAGCGGATCATCAATCCCATTGACCATGCCCAGGTCACTAAAGAGCTATCCGAAAATGTCATCTTGACCACGGTAGATGACCTGTACGACTGGGCAAGACTTTCAAGTCTCTGGCCCTTACTCTATGGAACAGCTTGCTGTTTTATTGAGTTTGCAGCCCTAATTGGCTCTCGCTTTGACTTTGACCGTTTTGGTCTCGTTCCTCGTGCCAGTCCCCGCCAAGCAGATCTGATTATTACCGCTGGGACAATTACGATGAAAATGGCTCCTGCTTTGGTTCGGCTGTACGAGCAAATGCCGAATCCCAAGTACGTGATTGCCATGGGTGCTTGCACCATTACGGGTGGGATGTTTAGCGTTGACTCCCCAACGGCAGTGCGAGGCGTAGACAAATTGATTCCCGTAGATGTCTACTTGCCCGGTTGTCCTCCCCGACCGGAAGCGATTATTGATGCCATCATTAAACTACGGAAAAAAATTGCCAATGACTCGATTCAAGATCGGGGTAGAATTGGGCAAACCCACCGCTTCTATACTGTGGCCCATGAAATGAAAGTGGTAGAACCCATTTTGACAGGTGCCTATCTCAAAACGGCTACGCGCCAACAAGCACCGCAGGAATTGGTGGAAGCAGCGGCCATGCCTGTCTCTCCTGCCCTACAAGCCGTAGAAAAGGAGGAGGTATCTCGTGGCTGAAGAATCTAAATCTGCAGCTTCTACCGAGTCAAGTGGGACAGAAGCTCCTTTAGTAGAAACAGGTCAAGTTTCTCGGTGGTTAACCCAAAATGGGTTTGAGCACGAATCCTTAGGGCTTGATCACCTAGGCAAGGAAATCCTCAAGGTGGATCGCAGTTCTTTGGTCGCGATCGCGAGTGCCCTTGCAGCCTATGGGTTCAATTACCTCCAGTGTCAAGGGGGCTATGATGCTGGCCCCGGTCAAGAGCTAGTAAGCTTTTATCACCTAGTGAAAGTCACGGACTATGTAGATCGTCCTGAGGAAATTCGCCTCAAAGTGTTTTTACCTCGTGAAGATCCGACCCTGCCTTCAGTCTATTGGATCTGGAAAGCCGCCGACTGGCAAGAGCGAGAAGCCTACGACATGTACGGCATCATCTACGAAGGCCATCCCAACCTCAAGCGAATTTTAATGCCAGAAGATTGGGTAGGTTATCCGCTTCGCAAGGATTATGTCTCACCTGATTTCTACGAACTTCAGGATGCTTATTGATCGGCAGTCCTAGGGATCAATCAACAAAAAGGAGGAGAGCTAAGCTCTCCTCCTTTTTGTTTTGGTATTTCTGAATTGAGACAGTAAGCTATAAGGTAGATACTAAAGTAAGGAAAACTTACATTCTGTATTCACGATCAAATTAGGAGACTGGTGATGCTTGCCAAGTTAACCTCGAAGAATCAGCTAACGTTACCTAAAAGTATTACTCGTGAGATCGGGGAAGCTGAATATTTTGAGGTAAAGGTAGAGAATGGACAAATTATTCTTACTCCTGTAAAAATTCAACGGGCTGATGCGGTTCGAGCTAAACTAGCGAACTTGGGGCTGAGTGAGCAAGATATTGCAGACGCAGTGACTTGGGCACGTCGTTCATGAATTTTTGCCCACGAACTGTAATCGATACAAACATCGTGGTCTCTACATTAGTATTTGGTGGCAGTATCTCTAGATTACGGTTTGCGTGGCAAGCAAATCGGTTAACTCCTCTGATTTCTAAAGCTACCACTACTGAGTTGATGCGAGTTCTTGCCTATCCTAAGTTTAAGCTCACACCAACAGAGCAAGAAGATTTGCTGTCCGATTACTTACTGTTTTGCGAAGTTGTAGTGATTCCCAATCGCTTACCGGTCATACCTGAATGTCGAGATCCCTTTGATGTTCCTTTTTTACTTTTAGCTCTTGCAGGTCGGGCTGATTATCTAGTGACAGGCGATCGCGATTTACTGAGCCTGAAGGAGGATTTTTCTTGCCCAATCGTTACTGTTGAAGATTTTTTAAAAGTGATTGATCATCAATCCCCCTAGAGAGCAGGGTGTAGCACCATTTTTACGGTTCTTTTGCTTCTCGCAAGGCCCGTAACTCTGACTCCAAACTCTCAATCCGTTCCTGCATTTTCACCATCTCTTGAGTTTGACTGGGTGAGAGAGCCGGTTGCTGAGCTTGTTTACTGAGATAGGGGTCACTTTCCCACCAATTAATGCCGATTTCCTTCGCCTTATCTACGGAAGAAATCAGTAAACGAATTCGGATGCTTAAAAGCTCTGTAGAACCCACAGAAACAGAAATATCACCGGCAATGACAATACCTTTATCCAGTACCCGCTCCAAGATATCTGCAAGGGTCGATCCTGAAGTAGAAGTTGCAATCGTTCGATTTGCATTCGCAGCAGATCGGGGTTGGGGAAGGGAAGTCATAGGTTTGGTCAGCTAATTGTGCCTGGAAACAGATTTAGGTAGAGCTAATTGGGGGATAGCCTTAAAGATACCTGTGAAAAATGCAGTTTCCTTTAAGGCTAGTTCTCTTAGGTTCCCTGGGCAAGATAGACACGATTTTGTCGCTGGGTTAAGATTCCTTTTTCAGCAAGGGAGCGGAGTGCATTCACAGCCTCAAAGCGATTGACACCTAAAGCTTTCTCAATTTCAGAAACACGGGCACCCTGGGATTGCTGCACATAGCTATAGATTTCCTGCTCGTAGGGGATTTCCTCCTCCAAGTTAGGGGTGTCTGATGGCTTTAGTTCCGAGAGATCCAATTCTAGGGCCTCAGCTTCTTCCAGATCGTCTTGAGCGATCGCCTCCTCTCCTCCATCTGCATCTACTCCATCTGCAGCAATCAGATGATTCTGCTCTGGAAAGGCCAAAGATTCCATTTTTTCCACGCCATTGTTACCAGAGCTTTCCGAGAAAACTAATGTTTCCATTCTCTCAGGTTCTCTGGTTACCAATCCATTCAAGAGGTCCCAGATGAGCTTAGTTGCCTCTGGTACCGACAGATTGGTACGAGAAGACAAGACATCATGACATACCTCGCGAAAATCAATATTTTCTGGCTTAATCGGGATCTCATGCTCTTGACATACCTTGGCAATCATCAAGCAAGAACGTAAGCCAGACGCTTGCTTAGCACTGGTTTTAAGACGAAAACCCTTAACCAAGCGCACAATCAATAGAGCATGTTCTCGACTAATCCCGACCTTTTGAATCAGAATTTCCTGCTGAGTAAACTCATCGGGTTCAGGGATATTGAGTGTAATCAAGCGATCCAGCAAGGCATCCTGAGTATCGTGAACTCCACAGTACTCTTCTGGGTTAGAGGTAAAGATCGTACGAAACTGAGGGTGAACCCGAATATACTCGGACTTGTTGCCGCTAGGAGGAAGAACCAATAGCTTTTCTTCTAACGCCGAGAGCAGCACATTATTCACCTCTGGACGAGAGCGATTGAACTCATCGTAAACCAGCGTAAACCCCTCCCGGCAGGCAAGGGTCAGCCTAGAATCTACCCAGTTTTGTTTGAGTTCATCCTCAACTTTGACCACACTATGGATAAAGTTATCGACAACTTTCTTGCGGGTGTAGCCAGACTGATTGCCAATTAAGTCCGAGGTTCTAAACTCATCATCACCAAACACCAGCATAATGGGCCGACCCAGCAAATCTGCCAGATGCAGCGCCAGAGTGGTTTTTCCCGTGCCAGCGGGACCCCGAAGATGCACAGAAAAACCAGACTGCAGATAGCGGAGGGTGCGAGCCGCAATTCGCTCCACCGAGGGAGTACTGACAAATCGACGGGGACGGGCTTGGAGCACAGTGGTCACAGATTCGGAGCCTCTTCGATAAGATAGACGCGATCGCGTTGTAGAATTAAACCTCTTTTAATCAGGGAACGCAGAGCATCCACGACTTGAAAGCGGCTCATTCCTACGGCTGTCTCAATCTCGACTAAACGAGCACCTTTAGTAAGAGCAATATGGTTGTACACTTCCTGCTCAAAGTCTGCAAGTTCCTGAATGGAGTTTTCCAAGGTCTGTACCGCAACCTCAGGGGGTTTCACAGCGGTCATGACCGCTGTAGGAACTGAAGCGGGAACGGTTGGTGTCACTTTGGGTGCGATCGCCGGAACCCTGATTGCCGAAGCTCTTGCCACTTTGGGGGGAATCGTTTTGGGTGCTTTAGAAGGGGCCTTAGAAGGAGCTTTCGAGAAGGAGGGAGCTTTAAAAGTTCTGACAGGAATCGTGGTTTTAGCCACTGGTCTCGACGGTGGGGTGCCACTAACTCCTACCACTGACTTTTTTAGGGTAATACGGTACTCCTGTAGTTGAGAGCGGAAGGATGCTAAATGCTCAAATAATTCACCCACCTGAGCTAGGCGATCTGCCCGACCTTGGGCAAGGGATGCTTGCAGTTCCTCAGCCTTGGCCTGTCGGCTTGAGGATAAGTTTGCTAAGGTCTGCTGAACATTGGCTGAGCGATCCCTACGGTTTTGGGCAAGGGATGCTTGCAGTTCCTCAGCCTGGGTTTGCCGAAGGGATAAAGATTCTGATAAGGCTTGCTGCACTTCCGATTGCAGATTGAATTTAAAGGCCGACAATTGCTCAATTAACTCCGCTTGCAGGATTAATCGCCGCTGACGAGTTTCTAGTAAATTGGCTTGAGCTTCTTGCTGAAGCATTTTGACATTGGCTTGCAAATCTTGTAGCTCTGCTTGATACCCTTGACGGAGCTGATTGACCGTGGCACTTAGGGTTGCATGGAATTGCTGAAGGTCTTGAGTTAACTGTTGACCCATCAAAAAGCGCTCTACCCCTGCTAGGGTGATCCACTGATTGGTCTGTTTTTGCAGCGCTTGCACATAGTCTGCCAAGGTTTGGGCTAATTGAGCCGCTTGTACTTGGCGATCGCCCCTAACCTGACTTAAAAATGACTGCGTGTCTTGTTGCAGTTGTAAGCAGAAATATTGCAGGTCTGACTTGTCAACGATTCCTGACTGCCGACGCTGATGATCCGAGTAAGCAAGACCCTCTCGAAACAGGCCCAGATCTTGTCGGAGTTGGGAGGCTTGATCTTGAAGCCCCTGACGAATTAAAGATAAATTTTCACGTACCTGTTGCTGACGCTGAATTACCTCTTGGCGGCGCTGTTGCTTTTGAACTCGCCATACATCTCTCAGAGCAACCATTTTTATACCTTCCTCCCGCAAACTTAGAGATGATAGAGCAATCCTCGGTTGGGTTCTAGTTTAATGGCTGAGTGGAGGATTGTTATATCGAAATTACTAATTTAAGCGAACCCGCAAAGTCCAGTGAAGACTGCCTAAAAAAAACCCTGAAACATATTAATTAGTCACGTATCTTCAGCAAGGCAATAAGCAATTAATTAGAGAATAGCTTTATATCCCCAGGTTCTTAGGTTCAAAAACCAAGAAATTTAATGCCAAAAAACTAGTGGCAAGAATTTAATGCCAAAAAATTAATGGGATTAAGGTGAAGACCTTCCCAGGAAAAGTCTTCACCTTAATCATCCTCACTGATTTAAGCAGCAGGAACAGCAGCTTGTGAAGTCAGACCTACAGCTTCAGCATACTTGAGGTAGGTTTCTACGGAAGCAATGACAATACGAGCTTCAATAGCTAGCAGTTCAATACCTACGAGAGAAACACGAACCCATGCATCTACAACAATTCCCTTGTCGAGAATCCGGTCAATCACTTCAGCCAAGCTGGAAGAGGAGTTTACTTTTTCGACAGCCATGATTCAATCCTCTAAAAGTTAATAATTGGAAGAGAGTCAACAATTCCGTATGAGAAACCACCCTATTTCTTTTGCAAATCTCACTTTACAAATTGAGATTTAACATTGAAATAGACTCAGAGCATCGACAACCCATTCATTACTAGCGAGGTAGATCTTGCACTGTTTGAAACATATCGCAACAACTCTCTATTGTTCTTAGAGGTTGACGTGATTTACGAACATCAAGATGCAACTGAGTTAAGAGGGGTTCTTTTCCGTTTTATCTTCCAAGTCACATAATAGGTTTTTATTGATATATTCATGACCGAGCAAATACTGAATTTTCACAAAACAAAGGATTCAACCCCCTCTCCGTAAATAAATGGATATTGTCTGGCATGGGGCAACCAGCAATGATTCCAAGCTTGGGAAGCAACCCTTGTTATTGGGATAGTCCCATAGAAAAATTATTCTGGCATGGATGTGAAAGTGATACAAATAAAAATGCTTGCAACACTGAATTGCTGCAAGCATTTCTACTAGCTTTATAAAATAATTTAAAGATAGATATAAATAAAGGAGAATTCCGCTGTATTTCCCAATAGTAAAGAAATACCAATGATATTCTTGATTTTTTCTGGTGTGATGAAGCTTTATTTCCTCAACTGTCTCTATCTTGATCTGTAAAGCAAGTCTCTCTCCAAGTTCCCTATCCAAAATTGACTATTTGAGGTAGGAACCATGAATTACAGATCGGCAACGCTCGGTAGTTAACTCTGCCTAACTCCCCATTCCATCGGTTGAAATCTTAATCAGGAAAGTTTTTGCTAGTTAGGCTGATCAAAATCGTCATCATTCCATGACCACAATATTTTTTTGAATAAATTATGTCTTGATGCATGGTAGGGATCGGATTGCGGTAGTGTTGGGAGAAGAGGCGACTTTAACCATGACATCATCTGACCTGTCCATACCAAGCTTAGAACCTCAGAAGTCTAGCAAGGACGCTGGCTTGGCTCCCCTGCTATTAACAGTCGTGGAGCTCGTCCGCCAACTTATGGAAGCTCAGGTCATTCGTCGCATGGAGGAAGGGCTTTTAGAAGATGCAGACCTAGATCGAGCAGCAGAAAGCCTTCGCAAATTAGAAGAGCAAGTCATAAAGCTGTGTGAAATTTTTGAGATCGATCCAGCTGACTTAAATCTGGACTTGGGAGAGATAGGCACATTGCTACCCAAGGCAGGGGGATATTATCCGGGGGAAACCTCTAGCAGTCCGTCAATTTTAGAATTGTTAGACCGCTTGCTCAATACCGGAATTGTGGTAGAAGGCAGTGTAGACTTAGGACTGGCTCAGATCAACTTAATTCATGCCAAGCTGCAGTTGGTTCTGACCTCCCAACCCCTTGAGAAGCACAACAGAAGTTAGCAGGATTGGACTTATGGGTTATGGCCTTTATCTCTATGGGATTTTTCCCCCGCCAGGTCCCAAAAACTTGCACCTTCAAGGGCTAGATAAGCAATCCGTCCATCCCCATCTGATTGATGGCTTTGTCTTTCTCTATTCTGAAGCACAGCAAGAGCGCTACTTAGCTAGCCGCCGTAATCTTCTAGATCATGAGAAGGTACTGGAACAGGCAATGCACGCAGGCTACCGGACACTCTTGCCTTTGCAGTTTGGTTTGATCATTGAGGATTGGCACACTGTTACTGAACAGTTGACGACTCCCCATAGTCAAAGTTTATCCAGCTTATTGGCTAAGTTGACAGGTCATCGCGAGGTAGGGATCAAGGTGTTTTGGGATGCTAGTGCCGAGTTGCAAATGTTGCTTCAAGAAAACCATGCGTTAAAAGCAGAGCGCGATCGCCTCGAAGGCACTCTCCTAAGCATGGATCAGGTGGTGGGGATTGGACAAGCAATTGAGCAGGGGATCAAAGATCGTCAGCAGTTCATCATTGATAAGTTCCGAGCCACTTTGGAGCCTTTAGCAGCAGAGGTTAAAGAAAACGATCCGTTAATGGACAATATGATCTATAACGCTGCCTATTTGATTCCTTGGGATGCGGAACCAGGGTTTAGTAACAAGGTAGATGCCCTAGACCAATGCTTTGAGAACCGTTTGCGGATCCGCTACAACAACTTCACCGCGCCTTACAACTTTGCTCAGCTTGAATAGG
>JAYKHH010000368.1:0-3225 GCA_035285265.1 Leptolyngbyaceae cyanobacterium
CGACTGCAGCAGGCAGGTTACCGGGTGAACCAAGTGATTGCTTTAGTGGATCGCCAACAGGGTGGAGCTGAGTTATATCGGCAAGTAGGGCTTGAGTTTCAGGCTGTGTTTTCGATTCAGGATCTGCAGCAACGTTGGCAACAATTGCATCCTTAGGAATTTTCCAAAGTTCAACCCCAGCTTTTCTGTAGGGCTATCTCCACTGATTTCCGAGCCTGAAGCACCCCAAAAACTGGGCGCAACAGTGATACCTCTACCAGCGCTACCTCTACAACAGTAGATGGTTAGACGCAAAGCTAATCCCCAAAAATTCTAGGTTGGCAAGACAAACCCCATCCCTCGCAACAACCCACTCCAAAAATGCAGCGCCACCGCAATAAACTTGCAATTACTCACTTTTTTAGGACGGTTGTGATTCGCTAAGACGTGACTTGATAACTGCCAAGCCGAGGGTAAACTGCCCAACACTAACAAAGTCCAGAGGGGAAAGATTCGTAAACCGACTAAAAGTATAAGCAACCCATAGACACTGCCAGTGATCCAGGGTAATAACTGGGCTGCTTTGGCAGTCCCTAAGCGGACAATGGGCGATCGCTTTCCCGCTAACCGATCATCCTGAACTTGGTGAAAGTGGGAGCAGAACAAAATCAGACTGGTGGTGATGCCCACCAAGATCGAGGCCAGGAAGCTCGTTGTTGACCAACTTTGGGTTTGACTGTAGTAGGCAGCCCCCACGGCTAAAGGCCCAAAACAAATAAAGCAAATGATTTCACCTAAACCTTGATAGCCAAGGCGGAAGGGTGGCCCTTGATAGCTATAGCCCAAGACACAGCAGAGTAGGACAATGCCTAAAACCGTCAGGTCTTGCTGGAGCCCGCAAATGGCTAGAATCCCCAAAATGCCGATGCCTAAAAATAGGTTGCCGAGCCAAAAGATAAAAGCTTGGTTCCCCGTCAGATTCACCAGGGAATGGGCCTTATTTACGTCAATCCCTGTATCGGCATCGAATACGTCATTACTCAGGTTAATCCAGGCAACAATTAAAATTGCTGCTAGCATAAACGCCCCAAAAATCAGGTGATTGAGGGTTCGAGTTTCAGCAAAGGCGATCGCACTTCCCACCCAAATGGGGACTACGGCCACGCTATACATTGGAGGCTTAATTGCTGCCAACCATAACTTGCGACGGGTCTTATCAATCGAATTTGGGATCATCGCCTACCCTTTGCTGAGCTTGAAGCTTCACAATTTTACAGTGATAGGACGAGCCCACTACAAATTCATCCCAATCGTGGCGATGACTCATCAGTTCAGGGGTTGCTATTGAAGTGACACTGCGGCGCTCTAGAGTGAAAACGGCACTAGCTTTAATAAAATTACAAAATTCTTAGTTTTTTTTAAGCATGGATTCAGTTTGGTGTGTTTGACTGTTTTTAAAGTCCATTTCAGTTTTAATCATGCATATCCAGTACTTAAGTAAGGTAGCTCTTGCACTGTTTATGAGTTTAGCGTTGGTAGAAGCTGGGTGCGCTACCGCCAGACATTCAACCAGCTCGAACAACTCCCAAGAACAGGCCACTGACGTTGCAGTGACTACCAAAACCTATACGGATGTTACTTCCAGTACAAGCGCTAGGACAGATACATCCATCACGATAGCGACAAGTCAACCTAAAACCCCAAATATTCGTTACTTTGGTGATAGTAAGGGAGCCATTCGCGGCACTGACCCAGTTGCCTACTTTACCCAGGGTCGCCCCATTGCTGGTAGCTCAAAGTTTACCTACACCTGGAACAACGCAACCTGGCGGTTTGCAAGTGCTGAAAATCGGCAGCTATTTGCTGCCAATCCTAAACGGTATGCTCCCCAGTATGGTGGGTTTTGTGCCTGGGCTGTCAGTCAGGGATATACCGCTTCGATTGATCCCAATGCTTGGAAGATTGTGGATGGCAAGCTCTATCTCAACTACAACAAAGGTGTGCAAAGACAGTGGGAAAGAGATATCCCTGGCAACATTCGTAAAGCAAATGCCAATTGGCCTGGGGTTTTAAAGTAGGTCTTAGCTGGCGCGATGAAATTGTCGCACCACACATACCTACCGGAGCCTAATCTAGTGCTCTGTCAAGGAAATTTTGACGGGTCGAAGACCCATCAAAATTAAACCCTCATCCATTTCTCAAGATTTCGCTAACCGTTAAAAATTAGTTGACCAACCACTAGGGGATGGCCTGTATGAAGGAGCGATTATGTTTGCGTTGCGGGTGGCTCACCTGATTGGTTAGGAAGAATGGGTAGGACAAGTTTACTCCATACTATTTGGATGCAGTATGGAGTAAAAGCTACCAACTGTAATCACAATGAGTTTAAAACCCGAAACCCAGGAAATTGCTGAAACTCCCCATTACGGCGTGGTTCTCGTTACGGCTAGTTCTCAGGAAGAGGCAGAGGCGATCGCGGAAGCATTGGTTCAAGCCCAATTAGCTGCTTGCGTCAACCTGTTGCCGATTCGTTCTATTTACAGATGGAAAGGCGAAGTTCACAAAGATGCAGAGTGGCAACTCTTGATTAAATCGGACTTGGCTCAGTTTGAAGCCTTGGTTGCAAAGGTTCAAGAACTGCACTCCTACGAAGTACCAGAAATTATTGCCCTGCCCATTGTGGCAGGGTCTCAGCCTTACCTCCAGTGGATCTCTGCTCAAGTTACAGGTTCTCAGCCCCCCAGTTAGGGGCAACCACGGGGAGATTGTTCCTACAGAAAAATTTGAGATTGCGGAATCGGGAAGCCTGAGCATGGATTGTTTGACAGCACAGTCCAATCAGGTCAATACTGCTGAACTAAGGGCTTCCTAATTCCTCTAAAAATCACCTATGACCTCTTCTTCAGCTTCCCTTGCTTTTGAATCTCCAACGATTATTGGGACTGTTAAAGGCCCAGGTCAAAGCGGTAATCAATACGTATTTATTACAGCAGACAATCGCCACGTCAAAATTGGTGAGTTTGTCTACTATGAGGTACAGGACACAGAAACAAGGCCCCGTGGAGATAATGCTGTCCAAACTGCAAAACCAGGACTGCAAATTCTGGGTAAGATTTCCGAACGCCGCTTAATCGACCACTTACCAGATCGGATTTTTGCCGATACTGAAATCAGTCCAGATGAGATCGCGGCCCTTGTGGGGTTTGCCTATCCCAATCCCGAAATTTACGAAGTTGCCGTCGATGT
>JAYKHH010000369.1:0-4724 GCA_035285265.1 Leptolyngbyaceae cyanobacterium
TTGATTTCGTTAATGAGCACCTCTCCCGTGGCTTCTACATAGAAGAAATCAACCCGCCCCAACCCAGACCCATCCAGAGCCGTAAAAGCTGCGATCGCCATGGCTTGAATTTGACTCGTTACCTCCGCAGGTAGGGAAGCGGGAATAAATAAGCCCGCTTGCCCCTCGGTGTATTTCGTCTCGTAATCATAGAAATCACTTTCGTAAGTAATCTCACCAATTACAGAAGCACGGGGTTGGTCATTGCCTAACACCGCGCATTCTACTTCTCGTGCCACAACCCCCGCTTCGACAATGATCCGGCGATCGTAGCTAGCAGCATTATCCAAGGCGGCTTCTAGTTGGGCGCGGGTTCGCACCTTAGCAATCCCCACGGATGACCCCAAATTTGCGGGTTTTACAAAACAGGGATAGCCTAGGTTAGCTTCAATCTCATCACACAGCTTGGGGAAAATACAGGGGTTCGACCAGATCTGAGCCCGCTGAATCGCCATGTACTTGACCTGCGGCAAGCCCGCTTGAGCAAAGATATTTTTCATGGCAATCTTATCCATGCCCGCTGCTGAACCCAACACTCCAGAACCCACAAAGGGGACTTGCATCAGCTTTAGTAAGCCCTGCACAGT
Source organism: Leptolyngbyaceae cyanobacterium (assembly GCA_035285265.1). Taxonomy (GTDB): domain Bacteria; phylum Cyanobacteriota; class Cyanobacteriia; order JARCMD01; family JARCMD01; genus JAYKHH01. Next base: position 627 of record JAYKHH010000369.1, read on the forward strand.
GCCATCCTCACCATTGGGGCCGTGAAGAATTGGAAACCAAACATCCATATCAGCAGCTTGGGGTGGAAATTGCCAGCGCTTGAGTTCAGCTTGGCTATCTATTTGAGAGGGGGTGCCAGAGTTGAGGACTTGTTGGGCAACGGCAACGGTTTGCCAAAACCCATCTTTTTGAATGTAGAAGGGAGTCACTTCATATTTGTCGGCATTTTGGTCTGTTTGCAAGGCTCGATTGATCGCTTGCGCCGAACGTATCGAAACCTCATGCTCCCCTGAGCAACCCCCAAACAACAAGCCAACTTTTAGCTTTGGCATAAATCCCTCCGGCACGCTTCTTCGCAGTTAGCGTACCATAGCACCTCGGATTCGAGCTATGACTTTTTTTCTAGAACGTAGACAGGTCTAAGTATTAACCGCAGTTGTCAATGAGGAGATGGGTTCTACGGGGCGTGGAACTCTTCAAGATATGGGTAATATCTGGTAAGAGAGCTTGTCCGTGTAGCTACGACTGAACACCGCCCAGAGTCATGGGAACATAAAGAAACTGGATATCAGTCAATCATGTATCAGTCAATCATTAGAGGATGTTTTAAAAGGTATTGTTTGTCCTATTCATCACCTTTAGATCCCTCCAAGCCCCCCTACCCTGCGGGAAGGCTTCGCCTATAAAAAGGGGGGAATAGAATCATTCTCCCCCCTTAAAAAGGGGGGCCGGGGGTGATCTCTGACGTTTTACTACCCATCACCAGACTTTTAAAATACCCTCTTAGGATGCTTGGGGGGCTTCGGGCAGTAATCAGCTTGAAGCATTAACCATCTTTTTAAACCTTGTACGTAAATATTTGATCAAAAAAGGATTCGTTTATGCAGGTGCGTCAATTGGCACTCCTTTCTACAGTTGTCCTTAGTACTTCACTCGTTTTTGGTAGTGGTGAAGTTGCTAAGAGTCAAGAGGCAAATTCAAAGCAAGTGGCTCCAACAACAATCTCTAGCCCCAAACTCATGACTAGCATGGTAGAGACTTCTCTCTATGCGAAGTTAATGGGTTCTGCAGTTAGCGATCGCGACGGCAAAGGGTTGGCGACCCTGACTGCAAATTTAGGCCAGCGAAAACTCTGCTATAAGTTGGAGGTTTCTGGGATTGAGGCTCCTACTGCTGCCCACATTCATCAGGGTCGGGCTAGTGCAAATGGCCCTGTCGTGATTCCTTTAGTGACCCCCAAAAAGGGTTTGTCGAGTGGTTGCGTAGTTGTAGAGCAGAAACTTTTAGAAGATATAGTCACCACTCCTTCGGATTACTATGTCAACGTCCACAATAAGACCTATCCGACTGGTGCCATCCGAGGTCAGTTGGCTAGAAAAAACAGGTAGTCAATTGCGCGGATACCAGATACCCCCCGTTCCGCTTTCGGGAGTGAGGGTTTAGTCACGGTCACATAAACCGCTTAAAGCCTTGTCACTAGGCAGTCAAGGTGCCTAAGTTGTTTGCGGGGAGTTGGAATAATAGCTCCATTGTAGGATTGTCTGTGCCCGTGAACCTGGGACTGAAGGGATTGTTATGGATCTGAGTTTGTTGGGGCGGGGAATTGTGATTGGGTTCTCGATCGCTGCCCCCGTTGGCCCCATTGGTATTTTGTGTATTCGCCGCACCCTCTCCGAAGGGCGTGTGATTGGATTGCTATCTGGGTTAGGGGCTGCCAGTGCCGATGCGGTTTACGGTTGCATCGCTGGGTTTGGGCTCACCTTGATTTCTAGCTTTCTTGTGAACCAGCAGATCTGGCTACGCTTACTGGGAGGGTTGTTTCTCTGTTACCTGGGCTACACCACATTCGTTGCTAAGCCTGCCCAACAGGCAGCAACTGTCCAAGGCAACGGTCTGTTAGGGGCGTACACCTCCACCTTCTTGCTGACCCTCACCAACCCGATGACTATTTTGGCATTTACCGGAATTTTTGCTGGATTAGGCATTGTCACAACGAGCGATCATGACCTGTCTGCGGGAATCTTAGTGTTGGGTGTTTTTTTGGGTTCCGCGCTTTGGTGGTGTCTTCTCAGCACTGGTACGAGTGTGTTGCAAACAAGATTGAATGGAATATCGGATGGCAAAGGAATGCAATGGGTCAATCGTGTATCAGGAGTTATCATCATGGCCTTTGGCATCATGGCTTTGTTTAGCGTGCAGGAATGATCGCTAAACCACTAGTAGACTGCGGCGGCAATGAACCCATTGTTGATGAGGGCATGGTACTGCCATGCCCTCATCAACAATGGCTTACAGATTCACGTCTAGGAATAGTAGTTCCATTACGATTCCCCATGGACTGTGATCAGATTGCTACTTCGCCCACTCAACAGCATGGGTGGATTAGCAAAGCTTTGCCCTGGCTTAAGCGTTACCTGCTGAGTTGTTTTCTAGCGATCATTTTGATCTTCATCGGGTCTTGTCCCGTGCAAGCCGCTTCCTTGGAATCCATCTATTCCCTGATCTCTCTAGGAAGCCAACCACCCATTTTGCTGACCACCCAGACCATTGAGGATTTAAAGCGTCAGCAACAGCAAATTCAAGAGCAGCGAGCAAGTGTGTTGAGAGAACGCGATCGCCTGCGGAATCTAGAGCAAGCGGCTCAAAGCAATTTACGGGGATTGCAAGTGGCGATCGCCTCCACCACGATTCAAATCAAAGATTATGAGTACCAATTAGATCTGGCAAAACGATATCTGAAGGAGCTACAACTTCAGTTAGTGCAGGCTGAAAGCAACTACCAACAACGGCAGTTTTCAACGGTTGCTCGCTTACGGTTTCTCCAACGTCAGCAAGGCAGTCAGGGTTGGGCAGTTTTATTGCAAAGCCAAAACTTTAACCAGTTTTTAGACCGTCGCCACCAACTCAAATTGGTCTATCAGGCAGACCGCCAGATTTTAGAAGAACTTAAGGCCGAGGCAGAGGAAATCCAACGACAAAAACTACAAGTTGAAAAACAGAGAAATCAAATTGCCCTCTTAACTCAGCAATTGCTAGCTAAGAAGGCTGAATATCAAGCCCAAGCACAGTCTCAACAGCAGTTAATCAACAGACTGCGAACGGATCGAACTGCTCTGGAAGCAGCAGAAGCCCAGCTTGCTAGGGATTCCCAGGATTTGGGGGCGTTGATCCAACAACGGGTGGCAGAACAACGCGCCAAGGAAGCAGCGGAGGCAGCGGCAAGAGCTAGAAACCGGAATTCCTCACCGTCGGTAGTCGTACGAGGAACGGGGCAGATGAGCTATCCCAGTGATGGGCCGATTACCAGTGGATTTGGTTGGCGAACTCACCCTATTTTGGGCACCCAACGGTTTCATGCTGGGGTTGACTTTGGGGCCGATCATGGCAGTGCCATCCGAGCGGCTGATACAGGAATTGTCATTGTAGCAGGGTGGTATGGCGGTTATGGGTACGCAGTGGTCATTGACCACGGCAACGGGATTACCACACTTTATGGTCATGCCAGTGCGCTTTATGTTTCTGAAGGACAAGCGGTACAACGGGGGCAGGCGATCGCCGCGATCGGTTCCACAGGTCTTTCTACAGGGCCACATTTACATTTTGAAGTGCGTCAGGACGGGGAGCCAGTTGACCCCATGGGCTATCTTTAATAGACTTGTTGCTTTATTGAGGTAAATTGATTTCATTCCCTGAAGCAGTGGTGAATTATACTGAGTATTGCTCACGCTTCCAAACTATTTTTCATCTTTTTCTCTCTTCAGTGTTATCCCACCGTTGATGTCTTGGGTTTTGTGTTTGGCCTCGAACGGGGACGTTTCCATCGGTGGATGTATCGCCTGCAGGGGGTCTTAGAGACGGCTTTAGGGAAGCAACTGGTGTTACCCAGCAACTGGGTTATGGAACTTCTATGTAGAAGCGGCTTAACTGAAATCAGGAAGCGCAAAAGCAGGCTGCACCTCATTTTCAGCAGCGCTTATTCAGCAACCAGTCTAGAGTCTTAGGAACCCATCGGCGGCGATCGCCCCCCTAGATCACTGCTAATTTTAGGGTGGCAGAAGAGATGGTGATTTCCCTATAGGATGCTTCAAAACCTTAGCAGGAGAGGGTTAAAGATTCTT
>JAYKHH010000370.1:0-3038 GCA_035285265.1 Leptolyngbyaceae cyanobacterium
GCCCACTTTGCTGCGACGGTTTGGGTCTGGAGAACCTCCGCAAGCCAAAACGATCCAGTTTTGGACTTTTACGCTGACTGTCGTACCTGCGGCGATCGCCCTAGCACTGCAAGCTGGTATCTCTCCAAATGTCGTGATTGTGGTAGGTTTAGCAGTGTTCGGGTTGGTGTTTGCCTTTAACTCAGCCGTTCACTCCTATCTAGTGCTGGCCTTCACCGATGATGACAAGGTGGCGCTCAATGTGGGCTTTTACTATATGGCCAACTCTGGCGGCAGGCTGGCAGGAACAGTACTTTCGGGGCTGGTTTATCAACTCTTTGGGCTAACGGGTTGCCTGTGGGTCTCCACAGCATTGGTGTTAGCAGCGGGTGTCGTTTCTCTGAAGCTGCCTGATCCTAAACCGACTCAGGCGATCGCTTGGAAAGCAGGGGATGGGGATTAGGGATTTGCAATTCAATAATGTACCCGACGTAGGATGTGTTAGGCGTTAGCCGTAACGCATCATGGGGATTTTATTTTCGCGCAAGTCCCTTAGGGAACTTTCAGGATGCGGGATATTGCAGTGCATCAGCCTGACTGAGCGGAGGAGATCGCCCGAACGACGCATCTCTCTCCCATAATTGATCAGCACCCACGCACCTCTTCCATTCCATACTGCATTTGCAATTACTACTGGATAAGCCAAGATTTACGCCTCACATTAAGAGGTTTCTGTCTTCTGAAGCGATCGCTGAAGGACTCGGTACCTTTATTTTGATCTTTACGGGCACGGGTGCCGTTATGGTCAACCAGATCAGTCAGGGGGCAGTGACGCATCTAGGAATTTCCTTTGTATTTGGGGCGGTGGTGGCAGCGCTGATCTATACCTTGGGGCACATTAGCGGCGCACATTTCAATCCGGCGGTCACCCTTGCCTTTTGGAGAAGTGGCTTCTTTCCGGGACATAAGATTTTGCCCTACATCGTGGCCCAGTGTTTGGGGGCGATCGCCGCATCCTTCCTGCTGTTGCTCTCCCTCGGTAGGATTGGCAATCTGGGTGCCACGTTGCCCTTACAGGACAACTGGTTGCAAGCCCTGATTTTAGAAACGATCCTCACCTTCATTTTAATGTTTGTGATTTTAGGGTCAGGGCTGGATCGGCGTGCCCCGATTGGGTTTGCAGGCATTGCTATTGGGTTAACCGTGGGTTTAGAAGCGGCTTTTATGGGGCCGATCACCGGAGCGAGTATGAATCCGGCTCGTTCCCTCGGCCCTGCGCTGGTAAGTGGGGTGTGGCAGCACCACTGGTTGTACTGGGTGGCCCCGATCGTAGGAGCACAGCTAGCCGTAGGGATCTATCGCCATCTTTCTAATGGCTTTCGAGATTTCTAATCATTTCCCAGATTTGAACTGACGAAACCTAAGTGTCCTTTAAGGAGATACAGCGCGATGAAAAAGGTAATGTTTGTTTGCAAAAAGAATTCTGCCCGATCTCAAATGGCAGAAGGGTTTGCTAAAACTTTGGGGGTCGGAAAAATCGCAGTGACCAGTTCGGGGTTGGAAGCCAGTCAGTTTAGACCAGAGGCGATCGCGACCATGAAAGATGCGGGTGTGGATATCAGAAATCCAACCTCATTGGACAATCCGGTAGAGCAACCCGAAATCTTTCCCAGGGTGCGGGATCAAGTCAAAGAATGGGTAGAAAAATTAATTCAGAACCTTGGCTAATTGCTAGCTAAGGGTGCAAAGGTTTTTGACCAAGCTGATTAAACAGGATCAATCCATGGAACTGGAAACAACTCAGGCGATCGCTCAGAATTTGTGGTGGGTGATTCCGGGCAAACTGGCGGGTGTGCGTAAGCCTACGGCAGACGAACTAGTGGACTTACGGGCTGTAGGAGTGGGTGCGATCGTGTCCGTGATGGACGATCCCTCTAATTTGGATTTGTATCAGCAAGCAAATCTGCCTTACCTGTGGTTACCCACCAAGGGCGGCACTGCACCCAGCCAGGAACAGATTCAGGAATTACAGAGCTTTGTGGACGCTCAAAATCATCTCGGTCATGGGGTGGCGGTTCATTGTACTGGTGGCAGAAAGCGCACCGGAACCATGCTGGCGGCTTACCTGATTCAGACGGGCTTAACCTACGACCAGGCAATCCAGGCAATCCAGAGCGCTAACCCTGAGGTTGAATTGCGAGAAGCCCAGCAGATATTCTTGCAAAACTTGGCAGAAAAATCAGGAGGTTGCTAGAAAATCATTGACCGCTGTAGGGGCAACCCAGGATTGGGGTCGAACTGGATGTCTAAATGTCAGTGTCAATGAACCGACCTTGGGTAAGCACAGGTTACTGCCATGCTCTTACAGAAGCGCTTGGCAGATTCTAGGATCTTTATTCTCAGCCATTACCTGACTATTGTTGGGGAATTGTGAGGGCAGATCGCAAAGCATCAAGGCGTTCTGGCACGAGTCGATAGTAAATCCAATTTCCCCGGCGCTCTTTCTCTAGCAGTCCTGCTTCATACATCACCTTCAGGTGATGGCTGACGGTCGGCTGCGATAACCCTAGAGGTTCGATTAAATGGCAGGCACAAGCTTCAGCATTCGGGCGAGAAGCCAGGAAGTTCAGCAGTTGTAACCGAGCTGGTTCCCCTAGGACACGAAAGAGAGCTGCTACTTGATCGGCAGCTTCAGCCGTTAAGTGTCCTGTCAGGAGCGGTGGGCAACAGATCGAAATCGGGTTGAGGGATTGCATGATCCTATATTGACAGTTATCGATGTGGCCTGACAAGATATTGATATACGTCAATATTGATGATCGCCAATATAGGAGGATCACACCATGTCACGAGTGCAAATTGCCTTGAATGTCAGCAATGTCGAGGAAGCTGTCGCTTTTTACAGCAAGCTCTTAGGAGCAGAACCGGCTAAACGTCGTCCTGGATACGCAAACTTTGCAGTTGCTCAGCCTCCTCTGAAATTAGTGCTGATTGAAAATGCTGCATCGGCGGGAACATTGAACTATCTCGGCGTAGAAGTAGAAACTTCCGATGAGGTG
>JAYKHH010000371.1:0-2951 GCA_035285265.1 Leptolyngbyaceae cyanobacterium
CCACACGTGGTTCAATGACCGGATTAGGGCATTCATGGCAGTGCGGTGGCGATAGGTTTCCAAGGGTTCTCCATCATCAAAAATTAAATCGGTGGGAGGTGGGGGTGGTTCCCAGTCTGGTGCAAAAGCGGCTGGCAGGTTTTGGTTTGGAGTAATATTCGTAACCATAATCTCACCTCAACCCTTGATGGGGGCATTGATCCATATCTTGTATTTTGACTGATTTACAGACTCTTTGCTTTCCGGGAAAGTCAAATCTCCAGACCCATTTCCTTCAAACCCTGCCGCAGTCGTTGGGCTTCGGGCGATCGCTGTTGTTCATGGAGGGCGATCGCCTGTCGAAATGCCCCTAGGCTCTCAGTTAAGTTGCCAACTTTTAATAACGCCACCCCTAAATTTTGATACGCCTCTGCGTAACCCGGTTTGAGGGCAATGGCTTGATGGTAGTGGGCGATCGCGTCCCCCAATCGTCCCAATGTCTTTAAGGTCATTCCTAGGTTGTAATGCCCCATCGCAAAGCTTGGATCAATTTCTAAGGTGGTTTGATAGGCAGTTTGCGCGCCCGCCAGATCCCCTTGATCCTTGAGCAAGCTCCCTAGGTTGTTATAGGCACCCAACTTAAGCTTGGGCAAAATGGGCTGCTCAGTTGCTGTGAGGTAATGCTTTGCAGCTTGACTAAGCTGTTGTAACTGCGTGCAGGCGATGCCCAAATGGTAGTGCAGTTCGTATAGCACCGGGGGGTCTGCGTGAGGGGACTTTAAACCTCGCTCTAGCAACTCCACTCCCCTCACTAAATCTCCACCTGCTACATACAACGCCCCTAGCTTGCTGCAAACGTAGGGATCCTGGGGATGGAGGGCTAAAAATCCCTCCATGGTGGTTTTGGCTCTGGCGAATTTGTTGTGCTGGGCGATCGCCCCTGGTTGATAGCCTTCATGCAGAATGGCTACGTCTGGGATATGGACAATCTGCCAGTGGGGTTCTCGCTCCAAAATCAAGGCCACACTGTCATCGATCATGGCGTGATAGGGGCGCGAAAAATAAAGATCAGGATGGCGGCGAAACAGTCGAGAAATCAAGGAGTAGGGAGACTGATCTGCGCCAATCTCCTGGCGAACTAAATTGATGACAAGATGAGTCTCACTTTGCATGGCTTGCCACAATTGTGGCACCACATCTGGAACTAAAATCTCATCCGCATCTAAGACCAACACCCAGTCCCCGTGAGCATACTTAAGACATTCATTCCGAGCGGCTGAAAAGTCATGGCACCACTGAAAGTTATAAACCGTTGCCCCTAAATCCCTAGCAATGGCAGTGGTTCGATCCGTAGAGCCAGTATCCAGTACCACTATTTCGTCTACGACATGCTTGACGCTATTTAAGCAGTTTGGTAGGGCAATTTCTTCATTTTTGACAATCATGCAAAAGCTAAGCTTCATGGTGATCAATGGCAAAACAGCTTGAGAATCGGGAATGCAAACACGTCCAAGTTTAGTTTGTAGCGCCGACTCTATCCTCAAATGTTTAGAGCACTACAGACAAACATCTAGGGGGACAACGTAAAATGGTTTTTTAGCACTCAATCCGGCGAAGGTGACGCATGAATATTTTCAGGGGAGATGAGTGATTTGGATGGACAGGAGAGCTTACCAAGCGTATTAGATGACACGAGTATGAGCGAGGATAAGCAGTTTGAACAGTCCTTACTATTAACCCAATACTCCGTTGATAATTGTGCCGATATTGTGTACTGGATTGCTCCAGATGGGCAATTTTTGTATGTAAATTATGCAACTTGCAAGACCCTAGGGTATAACATGGCAGCCCTATTGGAAATGCACATAGCTGATATTGAGCCAGAAATCACAACTGAATATTGGCAAGCGCATTTCAACGAACTCAAGCAGAGTAAAGCAACGATGACCTTCGAGACCCTGCTGCGTTGTGCCAATGGTAGTCGGTTGCCCGTAGAAATTACCACCCGATATTTGGAATTCAATGGCAAGGAATATCTCTGTAGCTTCTGCCGAGATATTAGCGAACGGCGGGCGGCTTTACTCGCTCGCCAGAAAGCAGAAGAACAACTCCGCCAAAGTGAGGAGCGCTGGCAGCTAGCGTTGCGGGGAAATAACGATGGCATTTGGGACTGGAACTGTCAAACCCATGACTGTTTCTTCTCTCCTCGCTGGAAGGAAATGTTGGGGTATGAAGACCACGAACTCCCGAACCAACTCGATACCTGGACTTCTAGAATTCATCCAGAGGATTGGGATCTGGTGATGGCAATTCAGAAAGAACATCTGGATCAAAAAACTCCTTTTTATCGAGTGGAGTATCGGCTGCGCTGCAAGGACGGAAGCTATAAATGGATCCTGTCTAGGGCGCAAGGGTTGTGGGATGAGCAAGGAACACCTCTGCGATTGGTAGGTTCTCATACGGATATTACCGAACGCAAACGCGATGAAGCCGAACGCAAGCACCGAGAAGAAGCCCTGCGGCTGATTATGGAGGGTACGGCCTCCACGACGGGCAATCAGTTCTTTCAGTGCTGTGTTCGCTCTCTCGCTCAGGTCCTTAAGGTTCGCTATGCCCTAGTTACCCAGTTTGCGAATCCGTCAAAAACCAGAGTCCGTACCCTAGCCTTTTGGGCAGGAGATACCTTTAGTGAAGCGACGGAATATGACCTTGCCAATACACCCTGTCAAGCTGTACTGAAGGGGACAACTTGCTACTATCCTCGCAATGTTCAGCATCACTTTCCTGATGACTCAGAGTTGGCAGAGTTAGGAGCACAGGGTTATCTGGGTATCCCCTTAATAGATTCCGATGGCGACATTCTAGGACATCTGGCGGTTCTGGATAATCAACCCCTCGAAGATACCTCAACTATTACGCTAATTTTAAAAATCTTTGCCGCCCGGGCTGGGGCTGAACTAGAGCGTCAATTG
>JAYKHH010000372.1:0-3766 GCA_035285265.1 Leptolyngbyaceae cyanobacterium
TGCAGGGTCGGAGACCCTGCAAAAACTGCTTGGCAGACTACTAGCGGATTCCTTTTAAGATTGGGATAGAGAAAGCTATTTTTTCGTGAAATGGCGGAATCTAAGAACCGTGCTCCTACCCCCTCTCCTTTCAGAAGAGAGGAAATGAACTTTCCCACAAACTTAAAGGCAGATGGCCGATTAGAAATATGAGTGTTGCCGGACGTAATTGGCTGCAAACAAGCCGTAATCATCTCACGGGGCTGCTGCATAGTGACACCTTTGTTTATGTGCTGAAGCGAGTCTTGCAGGCATTGCTGACGCTGTTTTTAGCTTCAGCTTTATCTTTTACGATCATTCAGCTAGCCCCTGGCGATTACCTAGATACCTTGCGGCAAAACCCCAAGATTTCCCCGGAGCGAATTGAGCAACTGAGACAGCAGTTTGGGTTAGATAAATCTGCCTTTGAGCAGTATTGGCGCTGGCTGGGCCAGATTGTAACCCAGGGAAATTTTGGCACTAGTTTTGTTTATCAACGCTCCGTCGCTTCGTTGCTGTGGGAACGCATTCCTGCGACTTTATTGCTTGCGATCGCCTCTTTAATTTTCACCTGGGCGATCGCGATTCCCCTGGGCATCATAGCAGCGGTGAACCAAAACCGTTGGTTAGATCGAGGGTTGCAAGTCTTGAGCTATACGGGACAGGGGTTTCCTAGCTTTATCACTGCCTTACTGTTGCTGATTTTGGCGCAAAATACCTCTCCCCTCTTCCCGGTAGGTGATATGACTAGCATTGATCATGCTGACCTCACACCGTTCGGCAAAGCCCTCGATATTGGCTGGCACATGATTCTGCCGACTATTGCCCTGAGTATCACCAGCTTCGCGGGCTTACAGCGGATTATGCGGGGAGAATTATTAGATGTACTACGGCAGGACTATATTCAAACTGCACGGGCAAAGGGGTTGCCAGAGAACAAAGTTATCTATGTTCATGCCCTGAGAAATGCGGTTAACCCGCTAATTACACTATTAGGATTTGAGTTCTCGGCACTCCTCAGTGGAGCATTCATTGCTGAATTTTTCTTTAACTGGCCGGGTTTGGGTCGCTTAATCCTCCAAGCGGTAACCGCTCAAGACCTCTACCTAGTGATGGCAAGCCTGATGATGGGAGCCGTCTTGCTCATCGTCGGTAACCTCCTAGCCGATTTGCTGCTCAAGGCCGTCGATCCTCGGATTCGCCTAGAAGAAATGTAAGCACAACCCCTGATTTGAGGTTTCTTTTGAGGTCTTCTAGATTAACCAGTTCCTAATCTTGGACGATAGAACATCCAAAAGAGAGGTAACCGTAACCAAAATGATGAGTATGGCACAGACCTTGCCATACTCAAACGAACCAAAGCTTTGATAGAGTGATACACCAATACCTCCAGCGCCTACAATCCCTAAAACGGAAGCTGAGCGGACATTGGACTCAAAGCGATACAAAGTAAAAGAAGTCCATAAAGGCATTACTTGAGGTAAAACGCCAAAAATAATTTCCTGAAACTTACTGGCTCCTGTAGCTCGGATTCCCTCCACTGGCCCTGATTCAATCGCTTCCACAGCTTCTGAAAACAATTTAGTTAAAACACCTGTGGTATGCACAAATAAAGCCAGCACCCCCGCAAAAGGGCCTAAGCCCACGGCTGCTACAAAGACCAGGGCAAACACGACTTCATTGATCGCCCGCATAGCATCTGCTAACCGCCGAGTGATCTGCAACAGCCACACGGGACTAACATTATTAGAAGCCATCAATGAGAGCGGCACCGCTGCGATCGCCGCTGTCAGAGTTCCCCAGATCCCCATCGAAATGGTAATTAACGTATCCTGGACATAAATTTTCCAATCTGTAAAGTTGGGGGGAAAGTAGGAAGTCAGGTAGGTGCTCATATTCTGACTATCGGAAATCAGCACTAAAGGCTTGATTTCCGACTGGAAGTAAGAACCAATGAGGACAGCGATCGCGGCTAGCAAGAAAAATAAACGAACGACCGTCACCCGTTTAGCCTCTGACTCCAGCATTGCCATCACTGCATCTGATGTCTGCTCTGACATATTTTACGTTTCTTCCTCAATTATTCTGAAATTGCTTGCCAATCTCGTGAGAGGGTGTTTGAAAAGGGGAGCGTGACGTCACAAAATCTAGGATCACACCTCCGAGATAAGCCTTCCAAGCCTCATTCTCCCGTAGGTGGCCACTGAGATCGGGGTTATTGATCTTACCGTTGGAGACTTTTCAAACACCCTCTGAGAGTTTGAACTTCCCCATCATTCAATTACCTATAGTTAAGTGCCAGGCTTCAGGTATTTCTGACACCGCTCGACTCTACTTACGGCAAGTCTGACACCTGATACCTGACACCTAATTCCACTCAAGTGCTTACTTAAGAGCAGCTAGTTCCTTCCGAAGCGCAGCAATCTGCCTTGCCTTCTCCGCTGCATTCATATCATCTTTGGATTGGACTTCTAGAATTTTTTTACCAATCTCCAGTTCCCGAATTGAATTCCAAGTCTTATCAGTTGCAGGGACAAACTTAGACCATTGAAGAGGTCCTAAAATTGCCTTGTTGTTGTAGCTGTAAAAGAAATTGCGAATCTTCTGCTTTAGGCTCTCTGGAAGATCTTTGCGATAGGCAATGGGATCGCTAGGAATAATGGGTGAAGTCCAAACAATCACAATGTTTTTGAAAGCTTCTGGATTGGTTTTTTGGAGACGCTGTAAGGACTCATTGTTATTGGTTGCCACGTCTACTTTATTGTTGGCTACAGCCAAGGCAGTGGATTCATGACTACCCGCAAAAATCAATTTCTTAAATGCCTTTTTGGGATCAATATTGTTCTTTGCAAAGACGTAATAACTAGGAACTAGATATCCAGAGGTGGAATTGGGATCATTAAACGCAAACGTTAGCTTGCTAGCATTCCGTACCATGTATTTCTCACCCCCCATTGCTTTAGCCTTAGCAGCCTCTGGATTATTTTTGTTCATAATCAGATAACTGTAGTAGCCACGCTCACCTTTATCGCTGACAGTCTGGGCAAAGGCATCTCCATTGGCACGGTTGGCAGCTTCGATGTAGGCTTTTCCGCCAAACCAAGCAATATCTACCTTCTTGAAGCGCATCCCTTCAATCACACCCGCGTATTGAGTGGAGTAGAATGGCTTAACTGTCACTCCCAGTTTTTTGGACATATCCGCAATAAACGGTTCCCACAGTGGGCGTTGATTGGCTTGGGATTCTGTGGAGATAATGCCGAAATTTAGCTCCTTAGGACTTGTTTGGGCATTCGTGGAAAACCCAATCAAAATTGTAAAGAGGGAGACGATGCAACCAATTAAGATTGATCGCTTTAAGCTTGATTTAAACATGTGCGGTTAACTCCTAAAACTTGAAACTTGTGAATTGACTCAACAAAAACCACCCTATGCTGGACTCAGAGAGAACTCTCCATGTCCCTGTTGCACGAGTTCTGAAGCGGCAGGCCCATAAATACTGTTTAGTCTCTCGTCTGTTAGGTCTATCGTCTTACCATCAAAAACAACAGCACCCTCTTTTAAGGCCACGGTGCGGTTATAAAAACGTCGCACCATCTGAATTTGATGCAGAGAGGTGATGACGGTAATGCCACTGTCTTGATTGAGACTGGTCAAAAGTTCCATTACCTTTCGAGCTGAGGCCGGATCAAGGGATGCAATGGGTTCATCTGCCAAAATGATCTTGGCTCCTTGCATCAGGCAACGG
>JAYKHH010000373.1:0-13089 GCA_035285265.1 Leptolyngbyaceae cyanobacterium
ACCTGGCAGTTTGGTATCAACGTCAGGGGGATGTGCGGGATCACAAAGAAGTTTTCCTGGGACATCTGCTAACTAGCAAACTCACTGAGCACCGGGATGCGGGCTTTATGCTGCTGCAAGAGTTCCCGCCCTACCAGGTGGCTCGTGTGGTGGACTTTATGAAGCAGCAGCGGGATAAGCTGCCTCGGTCTGCCCGGACTGCGGTGCGTCAGTACCTGCAGGAGCGGGAAAAAAACCCTGCTTTCTTTGACCGTGCTGCCCTCCGGGGTCGTAAGGCCATGAAGCACCTGTATGCAAGCTTGCACATCAAGCCTAGTACCCGTGCCGATGCTGTCCTGTTCAAAGATACTCCACCTGAGGATTCTCTGGCGTTTGTGCTGAAGCGGTTAGCCCAAGCAGCAACTCCTAGCGAGCAAGCGCAACTGATTGTGGATTACAACATCCCCTACACCGTGGCGATTGGGGCAGTAAAGCAGATCACGCCGACGGTTTTAGTAGCGTTGATTAATGCTATGAGTCCCCAAGAGGTGATCAACAACCTCAAGTCCCTGCAAGGACGGGGGGCGATGGATCACCCAGCGGTGAAGCAGTTGATCGACAGCAAGCTGGATCAGGCGCAAAAGAGCGATCGCATTTCAGCCTTCAAAGCCCAAGTAGCCTCTGTTGCTGCTCAGGTAGATACTGAAACCGCAGCTCGACTGGAGCGGATCACGAACGAACAGGTGAAGCGGCGCGGTGTAATCACCAAGCCCACTGCCCTGTTTGTAGACAAGTCTGGCTCTATGGACAATGCCATTGACCTGGGTAAGCGGATTGCCGCCCTCATCTCTGGTATCACCGAAGCAGGTCTCTTTGTCTATGCCTTCGACAACCTTCCCTACGCCGTAGAAGCCAAGGGGCAGGAGTTGACTGACTGGGAGCGTGCCTTCCAGCACATTAAGGCAGGCGGGGGTACCAGCATAGGTTGTGCGCTAGAAGCGCTACGGCGTAAGCGTCAGTTGGTTGATCAGATCATCCTCGTCACCGATGAAGGAGAAAATGCAGCCCCCTACTTTGCTGAAACTTACAAGACCTATTGCCGTGAATTGGCAGTGATGCCAAACGTGGTGATTGTTCGGGTGGGTTCTACCTGTAACTGGGTGGAAAGCCAACTCAAGCAACAGCAAGTTCCGGTTGAAACGTTTACCTTTGCAGGGGACTACTATGCTCTACCCAACCTGATTCCACTCCTTACTCGTCCTTCACGGCTGGAGTTGTTGATGGAAATCCTAGAAACTCCGCTTCCTGTGCGGCAGAACAAGTAGACACGCAGGGTGGGCCATGCTCACCCTGTTGTGTTGAAGGTGAGCAATGAACTCCTTGCGTGCCCTAACGGGTAGAGCTTACATACTTTAGTACGAGAGGAACAGTACCATTGCTCTAATGCAGTGGGCGTGAAGTGAGGAAGGTACAAAGAACCTGGTAGGTCGGCTTAGAAGTAGCCATCCTTCAAAGAGTGTGTAACAACTCACCAGCGGAGTGCTTTCTAAATCATGGACGCTTCGCTCTACTAACTTGCACGCCTAGGGGTCTGTCAAGAATTTTTCTGTGGGCTGAAAGCCCACAGAAAAATCACCCTTCCCCCAACCCCAGCTCACAAATGTTAAACCTGACAAACCACTAGGAATTAAGCTGATGAGACTGGTGCGATCGCAATTTTCAAACGGTTAGGGATTCCTACAGCCAAACTGAAACTCAAACCTGCTCTGAAGCCCAGACTGAACCCACAAATCTGGCTACACTTGATTAAATTGTCCCGCTTCAGGCAGATAGCCAACAACCCGAAAGACTACAGTAAAACTGAAACTATGGGCACACGACATTTCGGGGATCATGAAGGCTCTGCTGCCTACCGTGAGCCTCAAGACCACGATTTACTCAAAGCAGGGTGGCGACCCCTCAACCGAGAACTAGACTGGGAGTTTATCTGGCAGTTGTTATCAAGCGATCGCGGGCAACTGACCCAAAAAATGGTTAATGCAGCCAGTAGCATTGCCGATGCCTTGGGCCGTCACGATCATGCTTGGTGGGCCAATGCACTTTCCGTCTTTGCAGAAAACACGCGCTACGACCTGGATGAGTTTTGGGATTATGTCACCCCTAAACCCCCTGGGCCTAATCCTGAATTCAGGGATGTATTGAGTACAGATACCCCGGTGCTCCAAGCTGTCAGCCGCACTAACATTCCCATTGAGTACGTCCTGAATCGCCTTCAGGAGATTACTGTGCTTAAAATCCTAGCCCTCCTAGGCCGTCCAGACACCATTACTCAGCAATACCTAGAGCGGCATTTCTATTATCCTGTAGACCGTTTTACCGAATGGAACCGACTGAACCATATCGGCACGGTTTCAGCCTTTTGGTCTCAACATCAGGTCTGGCTACAAATCACCCATGCCAGGGTAGATCAACGTCGTTATACCCTGATTGGCAAGGATTTAGCGCCCCTTGCCAATAAAGCCACCTACAACTTGGCAGTGATGCTGAGTGGCTACCAAAGTCGAGTTGGCAAAGTCCACAGCCAGTATCCGATTCAGATGTTTCCAGCGGATATTCAAAGCTTCACGGATAAAGTCCAGCAGGCCATTCTCGTAGAACACCAACTGGCAGTGTTAGTCAGTGGGGTACCGGGCACGGGTAAAACCGCTTGGACTCAAGCAGTCGCCAAGGAAATTCTGGCACCCCTAGGGTACGTCATCTTCATTCTGGATCACGATGCAGTCGAGCACTTCGTTCCCCCTAGCTATCTAGAACGAATTTGCCTAATCATTAATGAAGCCGATAATCTGGCTCAAAACCGGGCCAGTGCGGCTGCCCAAGGCAACACTAAAACGGAGCACATCCTGAGTTTGTTGGATGGCACCCTCTATCAAAGTGTGATTGATGAAGCGGGTTTGCAAGCTCAACAACGCTTCGTGGTTTTGATGACCTGCAACACCACAGAGCGGCTAGACCCCGCCATGCTCCGCAAGGGACGAGTAGACCTCAGCCATGAGTTTACCCACCGCTTTGTCTAATCAGCCCTTAGGGAACGATACATTGAAATTCCCATTGGTTCACCAGCATGAATACATCATTAGGAGAACCCTAGATTGTTTAGTCAGGATGCATTTGGATCTATCAGCAAGAGTAGAAGTTATGCTTACAAAATTGCGATTACGGGAATTCAAAAACTTCAAAAATGCACATCTTACTCTGGGGCCACTAACCCTTCTGATCGGTGCTAACGCTTCTGGGAAAAGTAACATTCGAGATGCCCTGCGCTTTTTGCATGGCATTGGTCGAGGCTATAGTGTTGCTGATATTTTAGGGGAGAAATATGTTGAAGGTGGCGTTTTACAATGGAGCGGCATCCGTGGGGGAAAACGCGAAATTGCTAGACATGGCTGTCCCGCTTTTTACGTTAATGTAGAAATCCTTTTAAATAAAGAGAGGAGTCAAAAAGTTACTTATAAAACCTTGATTAACACAGGAGATGCTGGAAAGCCACCCTTTATTGAATTTGAACGATTAGATGTAATTGTTAATGGTTCCACGCAAGAGATCTTTTCAGCAAAAGCTTTGACCTCTCCATACCTGATCCTAAGGCTTAAGGAAGGAGCTTACCGTCAAGAACTTGTCCACTCTATATCTGCTCTGCATCAACTCTCGGTTCAAGATACACTTTTACCTTCTGATGACTTTACTGAAGTGTCTTTTGATGACCTTACTGAAGTTAAAGAGATCATTCGGGCTGTTATTCAAGTTTTAAGTAATATGAGATTCTTGGACTTAGAGCCAGGAAGTATGCGGAAACCGTCTTATCCGGGACAAGTTGTTTTAGGCGATCGCGGTGAGAATCTTTCCTCAGTTCTGCAAAGTATCTGTGAAGACCCAGAACGGAA
Organism: Leptolyngbyaceae cyanobacterium; assembly: GCA_035285265.1. Lineage (GTDB taxonomy): Bacteria > Cyanobacteriota > Cyanobacteriia > JARCMD01 > JARCMD01 > JAYKHH01. Next base: position 3,924 of record JAYKHH010000373.1, read on the forward strand.
GCGATCGCTCATTGGTTGGCTTCAGGAACTAACCCCACTGGATGTTGTAGACTTTGAATTTCCTACTGACCTAACAGGCCGGATCTTGTTAGTTTTAGTAGAAGGCAATGGGCAAACCACTTCTGCTTACAGCGCTTCAGATGGAACCCTAAGGTTTTTGGCAATGCTTGCGGCTCTCCTTGGCCCAGAACCAGCTCAGTTTTACTTTTTTGAGGAGCTAGATAATGGCATTCATCCAGCCCGCTTAAACTTGCTGATTAATTTTATTGAAAATCAAGTCTTTAATCGAAATATTCAAGTTGTTTCAACCACTCATTCACCTCAACTACTCAGATTATTGAGTCCAGAATCCTTAAAATATGCCTCTTTGACCTATCGACCTCCGAATCAACGGGATGCTCACATTAAACGAATTTTAGACATTCCAGATGCTCAACGAGTCATTGAGAAGCATGATATCGGTGAATTGCATGAATCAAATTGGTTTGAGAACGCTCTGTATTTTGCAGAGGATCAGGAGTCTGCTGAATGAACGTCCTGATTATTCCTGAAGATTTTCGCAAAGATCAATATTTTCTCAAACCCATTATCAAAGCTATGTTGGACAAGTTGGGTAAACCCACGGCTCGTGTTCAGGTTTGTGTGAATCCACGCCTCCAAGGGGTCAGTGAAGCCCTGAAATGGGACAACATTGCAGCAATTATTGACCAATATGGGATGGTTGACCTATTTCTTCTCTGCATTGATCGGGATGGCAACGGCGATCGCAAAGCCAAACTCACCAATCTCGAACAACGGGCTGCTGAGGTTTTGGGGAAGGGCGATCGCAAATTCCTAGCCGAGAATGCTTGGCAGGAAATTGAAGTTTGGGTACTGGCAGGTCACGAGCTACCCAAGGAATGGGTTTGGAAAGAGATTCGTGCAAACGCCAACCCCAAAGAAAACTATTTTTATCCTTATTTAGAGCAAAGGGGATTCTCGAAGGACGATATTGGCTTGAAGCAAGCCTCCCAAGCAGCAGCCAATCGTTATGGCCGGATTCGCCAACTTTGCCCTGAGGATATTCAGCACTTGGAAGATCAAATCAGCGATTGGTACACCCAAAAGCCATAAAGAGGTGGATGAGCGTTCACCCATCGTTTTATCTAAGGAATGAGAATTTAATAACCTGTAATTTCTGAACCTGGGTCGGCAGGTTACTCTGCGAGAAGGCTTCGCCTATGTGCGTATAGCCGCGATTTCCAATCGCCAGGTTATTAAATCTACAGATCCTAAGCAGTCCTTAGAATTCCACACTAAAAATCCTCTGGCTCATCGACCAGGGTTTGAATCAGCAACCCCATCTGCTGTTGTCGCTCCAGCAAAAATGTTTCACATTGGCGCAAGTGCTCAACCGCCGTCGAAAACTGATCAAACACATCTGCCAAATCCAGGTCACCTGCTTCAATTCGAGCAATGATGGACTCAACTTCTGCAACCGTGGCCTCATAGTTCCAATTCGATGGAGCAGGCACGGAGGAAATTGATAAGGGGGTTGGTTTGAAGCCAGGGGGAGAAGAAGTCTCTGGAGAACGTTTCAGGTTAGTCATAGCACAAATCACTGAGATCACAATCTACTTTAAACGTCATTTCTTAAAACTTCCTTGAATACTTCAGTGACCTGCACTTTCACCTGTCCTTGAGCCAGTTGCAGAACTAGCGATTGTCCAGGGGCCAAGTCTGCGGCAGAACGGGCAATCCGACCATCGGCTTGCCTTGCCACCGCATAGCCTCGACGTAACACGGCTTGGGGATCGAGGGTGGTCAGTTTTTGTTTCAGCAGTTCTGTATGTTGGGCTGCCTGCTGTAGGCGTTGGGTCGTTGCTTGGAATAACTGTTGACGCAACCAAGTCAGCGATTGGGCTTCCTGCCGCATTTGGCGATGTAAGGGTAACCGTTGGAGGCGATCGCGCAAATGACGCAATTCGTCTTGGGCGGTTTCTAGATAATCAGCCGTATGCTGACTCAAGGCAGCCAACCGTTCTCGATGCTGCACATACAGATCTGCCAGAAAGGGAACTGCCTGCTCTGCGGCAGCCGTGGGTGTATGGGCACATACATCAGCGACCAGATCCGCTAAAGACTCATCCCGCTGGTGCCCAATACCTGCAATCACGGGGATGGGGCAGTCTGAGATCGCCCTAACAACCCGTTCATCATTAAAGCAAGCCATATCTTCCGTGGCTCCACCTCCCCGTGAGAGGATGAGCACCTCGGCTCGACCATCTTGTTTCACCCGTTCAATAGCTTTCACAATGGATTCAGGGGCTTGTTCTCCCTGAACTAGGGCGGGAGATAACAGCACTAACAACCCAGGATACCGTTGCTTCAAGGTGCGCTGAATGTCACCCCAAGCCGCAGCCTGAAGAGAGGTGACCACCGCAATAGTTTGAGGGTGGGTGGGCAGGGATCGCTTGCGACTAGGATCAAATAATCCCTCTGCTTCCAGACGATGGCGGAGTTGGCGATAGCGTAAAGCCCGCAAGCCTTCTCCGGCGGGGAGAACTTGCCAAACATTTAATTGATACTGTCCTCGCTGGGCGTGGATGTGAATTCGCCCTAGAATAATCAACTGTTCTCCAGGTGCAGGCATGGCAACTAGGCGACTGAGTTGGCTATTCCATACCACACAGCTAATGGCAGCTCGCTCATCTGGATCTTGGAGCGTAAAAAACAACCCACTGCGATATTGATTGGCACTGGAGACCTCCCCGGTTACCCAAACCTGTTGCAGTTGATTGTCTTGCTCCAACAAGGTCTGAATGTACAGGGTTAGTCCTGCTACAGATAAGGCTGTATCGGGAACTAAGAGACTGGGAAAATAGGAGGTCATAGCAGCTTGTATTGGGAGGGAAGCATTTATGTTCCGTCGAGAAAATTTTGATGGGTCGGAGCCCTTCAAAAGTTAACACCAATCACTTTGCTGGATTTTAGCGAACCGTCAAATCAAGGTTAACAGAGCACTAGCTAGGATAGAGTGATGCTAAGATGCAACCCAGAATAATTTTATGGTACACTTATACTAGGTGCTGCAGAATTCTGAATAAATTTAAGCAGAAATTGCCTGGTTACTTCCAGAGTAACTAGACTAAACAAATTAAACAGTAAGTTTAACTGCATTTACACGGGTTTTCTCAGGGGTGATCCCTTTGTTAAACCTGTAGATGCTTAAAGAACAGGAGTCTCATGGGATACCCTGTAGCCAAATCGAGTCCAATCTGCTTTCAGCCTAACTCACTGCTCACTTGCTCAGATTCATGGCGCTGATGACAACTTGCATAACCGCAGTTACTGAGGCTTCCGAGAAGTGCTCAGACCTCCCAAGCATCTAGATGTAGATGCCAGTAAATGCAAATGCCAGTAAATGCAAATACAAGTAGATGCAAATGCAAGAACTAAGTCTCAGTTCCTACCATTCAAGGTTCCTTCAACTGTTCTCTGAAATTTTGTTCCCTGTTACGTTCCCCAACCTTTCTTTTTGAGGCATTAATGGCTACTAAAAGTACAGACAACCCTGAAAAAAATAAAGCCCTGAGTTTGGTGCTGACTCAGATTGAGCGTAACTTTGGCAAGGGATCCATCATGCGCCTGGGAGATGCCACCCGCATGAAGGTGGAAACCATCTCAACTGGAGCACTGACGCTAGATTTGGCATTGGGTGGTGGCTTGCCCAAGGGTCGGGTGATTGAGATTTATGGCCCAGAAAGTTCTGGGAAAACGACTTTAGCCCTCCATGCGATCGCAGAGGTTCAAAAATCCGGTGGAATTGCCGCCTTTGTAGACGCTGAACACGCCCTAGATCCCGCCTATGCGGCTGTACTGGGAGTAGATATTGAAAATCTACTGGTTTCCCAACCTGATACGGGAGAAACGGGGCTAGAGATTGTGGATCAACTGGTGCGATCGGCTGCGGTTGATATTGTTGTCATCGACTCTGTGGCTGCCTTAACCCCTCGCGCTGAAATTGAAGGCGACATGGGCGATTCCCACATGGGCTTGCAAGCCCGGTTGATGAGCCAAGCCCTGCGGAAGATCACAGGTAACATTGGCAAGTCGGGTTGCACGGTGATTTTCTTGAACCAACTGCGTCAAAAGATTGGGGTCACCTATGGCAGTCCAGAAACCACGACAGGAGGCAACGCCCTCAAGTTTTATGCTTCAGTGCGCCTCGATATTCGTCGAATTCAAACCTTAAAGAAAGGGACGGATGAATTTGGAATTCGGGCCAAGGTGAAAGTTGCCAAAAACAAAGTGGCTCCACCCTTCCGCATTGCTGAATTTGATGTCATTTTTGGAAAGGGAATCTCAACTCTAGGCTGTATTGTCGATATGGCGGAGGAAACCGGAGTGCTCACTCGTAAAGGAGCCTGGTACAGCTACAACGGGGACAACATTAGCCAAGGTCGAGACAATGCGATCAAGTACTTGGAAGAAAACCCTGAAGTTGCTAAAACCGTGCAGCAACAAGTTCGCGAGAAGCTAGAGAAGGGAGCAGTTGTTTCAGCTAACTCTGTAACTCCTGCTGAAGCAGAAGACGAAGAAGAGGATTACTCAGAAGAATAAGGAAGGTTGCTGTTACTTCCGGTGCTGCTGAAGGAGGGTATGAATGGATGATGTCTGACCCTTCATCCACAGACCATGGCAGTGCCATAGCCCTATTCGACTTATTCCGCAATTCAGCCAGCCTAAATTCCGCTAACTCCCACCAATAACCTTCATCCCCGTAAATAGGGACTTACATCAGTAAGTCCCTATTTTTATACTTTCCTACTGTCAGCTTCATGTTCCATGGATTGAGATCTTCATATAGAGGCATCCGGGTTATCGACACCGATGCTAAGAGATCACCCACCAAGGGTACTCCTACGAATCTGGCCTAGTAGAACTTGGTACAGTGTCTTGTCTGCGTCTTAACCTTGAGATGGAGTTCTGACATTCATCGTCCGTTCCTAACTAAAGGAAGAGTGACATTCACTTTACCAGAACTATAAACTTGCTCTTGAAAATTGAGGTTTGCAGGAGCCTAGACGTACTCAAAAGTTCTGAATCGTTATTGCCTTTAGCCGCGATCGCAGTTTGTAGTCTCATTGCCAAATTTTGCATAATTCCGAGTTTCTACAGTCCATACAACCAGGAGGTTTGTGATGCGGATTGCCCAACTTGCTCCACTCTGGGAGCGAGTCCCACCCCCAGCCTATGGTGGTATTGAGTTGGTTGTTGGTTTGCTGTCCGATGAACTGGTACGTCGTGGGCATGAAGTGACCTTATTTGCCTCTGGCGATTCTATTACCCTTGCTAAACTAGAATCCACCCATCCGCAAGCCCTTCGTTTAGATGCTGCCGTAAAAGAAGCCAGCATTTACGAAATGCTGCAATTAGCTCAGGTGTACGAGCAAGCTCAGGACTTTGACATTATTCACTCGCACATTGGGTGTGCTGCCTTGCCCTGTGCCAGCTTGGTCAAAACACCGACTCTGCATACCCTCCACGGAATTTTTACCCCTGACAACGAGAAGATGTATCTACACGCTCGTCGTCAGCCCTTCGTGAGCATCTCTAACGCCCAACGAGACCCTAGGCTCAATTTGAATTGTGTAGCCACGGTCTATAACGGGATTGATCCCAGTAGTTTCGACTTTTATCCCCAACCAACTGACCCGCCTTACCTCGCATTTTTAGGCCGGATCTCACCGGAAAAGGGGACTCAATGCGCGATCGCGATCGCGCAACAATCGGGCTGGACACTCAAGATCGCAGGCAAAATAGATCGCGTGGATCGGGAGTTTTTTGAACAAGATATCAAACCTCACATTGATGGAAAACAAATTCAGTACTTAGGGGAAGCCAACCCTAGCCAGAAAAGTGCCCTGATGGGCGGTGCGGTAGCCACCCTATTTCCCATTACCTGGCGAGAACCGTTTGGCTTGGTCATGATTGAATCAATGATGGTAGGCACTCCTGTGATTGCGATGGCGCTAGGCTCCACTCCAGAGATTATTGAGCACGGCAAAACGGGGTTTCTCTGTCACAGCTTAGAGGAATGTATTACGGCCATTGATCAAGTTCCTCAGTTAAACCGTTTCGCCTGCCGGGAGCATGTGTTGGCTCACTTTAGTGTGCAGCAAATGGTAAATGGCTATGAAGCCGTTTATAAACAAATTTTGTCAGAACGGTTAGAGCAGAATGGTCACCTCCATCGGCGATCTGAGGTGGTGGGATAGGTGTCAGGTAGCAGGTGTCAGGGAAGATTTTGGATTTTGGATTTTGGATTTTAGATTGGAAAGATCGGAGACCTTCCACTGGTAGGGGCGTAGCATCCGGCAGATGACTTTAATTCCTCGCTCAGAATGCTGGCCCGGATGCTACGCCCTCTTCGGTAGGCTACTGGGGGAATGGTTTCATGGTTTCAAGAACACCCCGTTCCAGTAATAGGTTAATGATCTGCTGAGTACATTCTGCGATCGCATCCTGATCCGTTTTCACGACTAGGTCGGGAGTCTCAGGAGCTTCGTAGGGTGAAGAAATTCCTGTAAAATCCTGAATTTCCCCAGTTCTAGCTCGACGATACAAACCTTTAACATCCCGTTGTTCACAAACTTCTAAGGAACAACAGCAATAGATCTCGATAAAATCACCTGCTGCAACGAGAGCTTTCACCTTTTGACGATCAGCCCGAAAGGGAGAAATAAAAGCCGTTAAGGCAATAATCCCTGCTTCGGTAAAGAGCTTCGCCATTTCTCCAATGCGTCGGATGTTCTCCACGCGATCGGCTGTGGAAAAGCCTAAGTCACTGCATAATCCATGGCGGACATTGTCACCATCAAAGACAAATGTGCGGCATCCCATTTCATGCAATTGTTCTTCAACCGCGTGGGCCAGGGTAGACTTGCCAGATCCTGAGAGTCCTGTAAACCACACAATAAAACTGCGATGACCATTCTGCTGTTCTCTGCGTTGCCGAGTCACCGTTGCCTGATGCCAGGTTGTATTCGAGCTTTTAGAAGGTATTTGCATCATTACCTGTTTGAACGTCATAAATGACTGGTGATTATGCAGCAGCATCATAGGGAGACGGAACAATCAGATAGACGCAGACAATCTACTGAAAAACGATACCTGTCTGGGTATCGACACCAGTTGCTGAACAGCTATCGATGGGTAGGCCCGTATCGTTACTCCATGCAACTTAACCACGCTGATTGAAAAAGCGACCGATAAACCCGATCGCGTCCCCAATTCCCTCATTATCATTGGGATTCAGGAAAGAATCGAGGACTGGATTACCCGCCTGAGCACTGTGGGTATTGCCGCTGCGTAAGAAATTGAGCACCAACGGAATTAAGACAGGCAGCATGGACTGAATGATCGTGGGATTTAACCCAGTTCTTTGGGATGCCTCGTCAATAAGTTGTTCCTGAACATTAGGCGGAAGAAGCGTTTGCACTGCCTGAGGATCGGCAGTAGTGCCACTAAATCGATTGACGATCGCCTGGGCTTCCCATTGCCCTCCGGTCATTTGCTTTTGTAGCAATGCTGATTTTACATAGTTACCGACCAGGGATAAAACGCTTTGAGTTGTACCTGAATCCGCTCCATAACTACTTCCCACCTGATCTGCTGTCGTTAAAATTCCACTCAACTGGTCAGGATTGGCTTGTTGTTCGGGGTTTTCTAACGCACCAAGAACTTGATCAAACAGTGACATCTCTATACCTCCTGAAGATTGCAGCAGGCTTGGACAAGTATCCCCGCCTACTCCAGTCAACCGTCCCATAGGTCAGTAAGGTCTGCCTCTAGCTGATAGCAGACATTAAGCTGCCCACTACAATGAGAGGCATCGTTACTTCGCTGTCACGCCCTCGTTGTCATGCCCTCTCTTTCACGCTTTCTCACCATCGTGATTGGTCTCAGCCTCATCCTAGGGCTGATGTTGTGGCTGATTGATTCCGTCTCTCGGCTGTACTACACCATTGCCTTTACCTCTCCCCTGTTGGGCAATTTGGTGTTGTTGCTGCTGATTGTTCTGCTGGGAGTTTTGATAGCTGCCTTTGCCTATTACTTTTTCTTACTGCCCCGTGCCAAACAGAAGTCACGCTCAAAACGCCGTGCGCCCAAAGTGCCTGTAGTCAAGGCAGAGGCAGCGGAGGAAACCCTGAAAGCTGTTCGACAACAGGTAGCTCAAATTCAAGATGAAGTGGCACGTCAGGAACTCTTGGATCGTTCCCGCGAAATCGAACAAAATTTATCCCGGGGTGAACTGCAGGTCGTAGTGTTTGGAACCGGATCAGCAGGCAAAACTTCCCTCGTCAATGCCTTGATCGGGCGCATTGTCGGACAAGTTGGAGCACCGATGGGCACGACTCAAGTAGGGGAAACCTATGAGCTTAAGTTAAAGGGTTTGAACCGAACCATTTTAATTACTGATACTCCTGGCATTTTAGAAGCAGGGGTGGTGGGCACAGAACGGGAACAGCTCGCACGGCAATTGGCAACGGAAGCTGACTTACTTCTATTTGTCTTAGATAACGACCTACGGCAATCGGAGTATGAACCGCTGCGATCGCTGATCCAAATTGGCAAGCGATCCCTCGTCGTCCTCAACAAAACCGACCTGTATCCAGAGGCAGATCGAGAGACCATTTTGGCCCGGTTGCGAGAACGAGTCCGAGGATGGGTTTCTAGTATGGATGTGGTGGCGATCGCAGCCCGTCCCCAGTCGATGCTATTAGAAACGGGGGAACGGTTTCAGCCAGAGCCAGAGGTATTGCCCTTGCTACGGCGCATGGCAGCCGTCCTCCGCTCAGAGGGAGAAGATCTCGTAGCCGATAATATCTTGCTGCAATCCCAACGATTAGGAGACGAAGCCCGCCGCTTAATTGATGCTCAGCGCCGTCGGCAGGCAGAGAAGATTGTAGATCGTTTCCAATGGATTGGGGCGGGGGTGATTGCCGTCACTCCCTTACCTGTCGTGGATTTGCTAGCCACGGCAGCCATCAATGCCCAGATGGTGGTGGAAATAGGTCGAGTCTATGGGTGTGACATCAATCAGGCACGGGGGCAAGAACTTGCGTTTTCCCTAGCCAAAACCTTAGTCAGCCTAGGGGTAGTCAAAGGGGCTTTGGATTTA
>JAYKHH010000374.1:0-2865 GCA_035285265.1 Leptolyngbyaceae cyanobacterium
CATGCTACGCTAAAGAGCTTTGAAGTAATTAAAGCTCCTCCTCTTGGTGTCGCTCCAACACCAGATTTTCAACTAGAGTGATGTGAGATTGAAGAAAAGTAACCTATGGCTAAAGTGTCTGAGAAACTCTTGGTACTCGGTGTTCCTATCCATCTGGTAGACAACTATCTAGAATGGCTAGTTGCCCGTTTGCAGGAGAAACGCGGAGCCCACGTTGTCACCCTCAACTCTGAGATGACAATCGAAGCAGATAAGAATGCAGATTTACTAAAAATCATTTCTGCGGCGGATTTAGTGGTTCCTGATGGATCAGGGATTGTATTTTATTGCTGGCTACACGGTAGACCCATTGATCGCTGTCCAGGAATTGAGTTAGCAGAGGCACTCTTAACAGCCGCCGGAGATCCAGAGAAGGCGTGGCCGGTATTTTTCTTTGGCAGTGCGCCAGGAGTTGCTGAAACTGCTGCGAAGACTTGGCAGCAGCGCATTCGTGGGCTAGAAATTGCGGGTACCCATGATGGCTTTCTCTCCCCGGCCACTGAGGTAGAACTCAAGCACACCTTAAAGGAACTGCAACCCCCCATTATCATGGTTGGGTTGGGGGCACCCCGGCAAGAGTTTTGGATTGCTGAGAATCGCAGCCTGTGTCCGAATTCGATTTGGATTGGTGTGGGAGGTAGCTTAGATATTTGGGCAGGAATCAAGTCTCGTGCTCCCGATTGGTTCTGCGATCATCATCTGGAATGGCTGTATCGGCTCTATAAAGAACCCTGGCGTTGGCGGCGCATGTTAGCGTTACCTCAGTTCGCAGGACGCGCGATCGCCGATCGGCTCTTGCAAGGACGCTCAGTTGTGCAGTAAATCCAAACCCTAAAATCCAAGATTTTAGGGTTTGGATGTTGGATTATTACTCTGACCTGATCTCCACAAACAATCGACAGGTGATAGAATTGCGGCTGATTCAGAGAACAATTTTTCTATGGTTCAGAGACTCGGTTTTTTGTTGATCCTGGTGCTCTAGACATATCTTCAATTTAAAATCTAAAATCCAAAATCTAAAATCCAAAATCTTAAGATCCCTATGCAAGTGCTCGCTGATCCAGCTTCTATATTTGGTTCTTCTAGTCCTACGGTTTCTGAAAGTGTAGAGAAATCCGCTTCCTCAACGGCACCTGCTGCAGATTCACCCCCAGAAGTAATGGTGAAGTTGCAGGGGGTCACTAAAATTTATCCCAATGGCAGCCGAGGATTGCTGGGAATTAATTTTGAAGTCAAAAAAGGTGATTTTCTGTTCATTACAGGGGCCTCTGGTGCTGGGAAATCGACCCTATTAAAACTGCTCTATGGAGAAGAAAGACCGACTCACGGTGAAGTCATGGTGGATAACTGTGACCTATCAAAACTGCGGGGCGATCGCCTCTCCCATCTGCGTCGTCGGATTGGCATTGTGTTCCAAGACTATAAGCTAATTCCTCGGCGAACCGTTGCTGAGAATGTAGGGTTTGTGTTGCAAGCCCAAGGGTTCACTCGCAAAGAAATCCACCGTCGTCTCTTACCTGCCTTAAAAATGGTGGGTTTACACGATAAAGCCCACTGTTTTCCCGACCAACTATCCGGGGGTGAGCAACAACGGGTGAGTATTGCCCGTGCCGTCGTCAGTACCCCACCCCTCCTGCTTGCGGATGAACCTACCGGCAACCTAGATGCTGACAATTCTTGGCAGGTGATCAACATCCTCAAGAAACTCAACACGATTGGGATTACCGTGATTGTCACCACTCACAATGAGCATTTGGTGCGCTTGTCTAACCATCCCGTGGTACAGCTTCGGGATGGTCGTTTGTATCAGTTGAGAAGTTAATTTGACACCTGACCCCTCTTTCAGTATGAGCAAATTACTCGATGAACCCCTTTCCCTAGAAACGGCTAAACAAATTCACAGCAAGCCTAAAACTCGCTTTGACAATGCTTACAAGGCAGCCTTAGCAATTGAGGGGGCAACCTATGTTCAGGGTTTTTTAGTCTATAGCCATGAGCCAGTTCAACCCATTGAGCATGGCTGGGTAGAGTTAGATGAACGGATTATTGACCCCACCTTGCCCCACTTAGGGAAAGGTTCGCAAGACCTCTACTACTTTGCAGCCCAAAGTCTTACTCGCAAGAAACTCAAAGCGGTGGTGGAAGAGGCCAAAGAAGATTATCCAGAAGACGATCCCCTGCCTGTTTATGGGAAGCCGCCCTATGAGTATTATGGCGATTTGATGTTAGGAGGAAAGGAGTACCTAACCGCCTATACCGAAGCAGAAGCCAAGTGTGCTGCGTTGAACCAAGCCAAAGTCCAGGAGTCGAATTAATTGGTGATGTCGATTCCTTTGCGCTCTCTGTATCCTGCGATCGCCCCCTACCTACAAGGCACTCTTAAGGTTTCTGACCTTCATACTCTGTATTTTGAAGAGTCCGGCAATCCCCAGGGTAAGCCCGTGGTGTTCCTCCATGGTGGCCCTGGCGGAGGCAGCAATCCTGTCTGTCGCCAGTACTTTGACCCTCAACTTTGGCGGATTGTATTGTTTGATCAGCGGGGTTGTGGTCAGAGCACTCCCCATGCAGAACTGCGCGAAAATACCACCTGGGATTTGGTTCAGGATATAGAACGTCTGCGAGTCCATTTAGAGATTGAGCAATGGGTTGTCTTTGGGGGCAGTTGGGGCAGTACCCTGGCCCTCGCCTATAGCCAAACTCATCCGGATCGCTGCCTGGGGCTGATTCTGCGGGGGATTTTCATGCTGAGGCAAAAAGAACTACGCTGGTTCTACCAATCTGGAGCCAGTTACCTCTTTCCGGATGCCTGGGAAAGCTATCTTGAAC
>JAYKHH010000375.1:0-3468 GCA_035285265.1 Leptolyngbyaceae cyanobacterium
TCTCCAACCCCACCGATTCGAGAAACTCACTCCATTCAGTTGTCACCTTAGGATCGTTAGGATTCAGGCGACGTAGCTGCACTAGGGAGGACAGAGCATCATACCAAACGCCATTTTCTGCATAGAGGGAGGCACGTTGGCGAACATTGGTTTGCTGCAAAGCTTGGGCTAATCCCCGATCAGGTTCAATTCTCTGAACCCAAGCACTGACAAAGACATCCTCTAGGCGATCGCTGGGACGACAAACCAAGGAAAAATACCAGCGGTAATATTGATTGACTTCTAGAGGAGGTGCCGACTCAGGAAGTTGGACGCTCATGATCCCGGAGGTATTGCGATCGAGGGGGAATGAGGTTCTATAAACATCCTGATTATTAATATCTTTGATCACCAATTCCGCTGACTTTGCAGAGGTCTGAGGCACATGCAAGTAAAAGGTAGGACGCGATCCTGTGGTTAAACCCAAGCGATTAGGGGGGGTGAGGGTGGCTAAGGGTAAATTGCCAGCCACACAAAAATTCCGAGTTGCTCCCCCTACCACACCAGCTACAGGAGCTGCCCGCTTTGGCAATTTAAATTTTAAACTGATTTTCTGGGATGGTTGAGGTGGCTGAGCAGCCATCAGTGGGTGAGTAATGTCCAATCCCCCCACCATCAGGGACATTGACGCAGCCATTAAGGTTAGAGCAAAAGATGGAAATCGCATAGCACAAATTTAACAGATGGGAAAACAATCATCTCGACTTCCTTATTCTTCAACGTCCTAGATAGAAAAACCAGATAAAACGTCCTCGATTTTAGTGATCTATCACACACAAACCGCTGGAACGGTATGCTATGAGACTTCCGGAACATCAATCATTCCATGCCTTGGATACTCCTGCTGGCAAATAATTCAGCTTCTAACCCTGTCCGGTGAGACTTTCCTGACCACTCGTTGCACATCGCGTTACAATAGGCCAAGGTTCTACTACGGCGTTGGTGACTGCCAATACTGTTTTATGATCTTGCTTTTCTCATTCGGGCACCCAGATGTTTTAGCGGCAGTAGACCGGGCATGTACCCGGAAACTTCAAGCTAAAGCCACGGTACCCACCTGGTTTTTACCAGGTCAAAAACTGAGGTAAGACGGCGTTGTGGGGAACTGACTCATTTTTAAGCTGCTTGCATAGCCCACTTCCTTGCATCCCTTACTTAGTTAGTGCTTGCTGAAGTTCCATAGTAAATAAAGTTCCCTTGTCTACTCAGACAAGGGAATTTTTGCTAAAGGAAGCGCTAGGATGGTTTAATTCGGAATCAGTTCGAGTTTGTAATTATAGAATTGTCTTACCCACCCCCTGCCGCCATCTTTCCTGCTAATATCTGCAAGCTCAATACCGGGTTAACGGTCATTCATCAACACATGCCTACCACACCTGTCACCGTCGTTGATGTGTGGGTGAAGGCTGGGGCGATCGCAGAACCCGATGATTGGTCTGGCATGGCTCATTTTCTAGAGCACATGATTTTCAAAGGTACCGCCAACCTAGCTCCCGGTGTCTTTGATCAAGCCATTGAAACCAAGGGGGGGATGAGTAATGCGGCCACCAGTCACGACTATGCCCACTACTTCATTACCACGGCAAATCAATACTTAGAAGATGCGTTGCCCTACCTGGCGGAATTGATCCTTCATGCAGCCATTCCTGACGATGAGTTTGACCGTGAACGGGAGGTGGTGCTAGAAGAAATCCGCCAAGCCTACGATGATCCAGACTGGATCGGGTTTCAAGCCTTGGTCGAGAGTATCTACCAATATCATCCCTACGGTCGCTCGGTTTTGGGTACGGAAGCCAAACTCCTGCAACAGTTACCCGATGAAATGCGGTGCTTCCATCAATCCCACTATCAACCAGACAATATGACGGTGGTGGTCGTTGGTGGGGTGGATCAAGAGCGGGCAATCTCCCTCGTCAGTCAAGCCTTTCAGGATTTTCTGCCTAGGTCTGAGTGTCCCCGATCTAGAATTGAAGCAGAGCCTCCAATCACGGGGATTCGTCGTCAGGTGATTGAAATGCCCAGGCTGGAGCAGGCCCGGTTAATGTTGGCATGGGTTGGCCCTGGCATAGACCCAACGGAAGTTTATCAACCCGGCAGTGCAGGTGAATCGAGTCTCTCCCATCCATCCTTGCAAAGAGGCTATGGATTAGATCTCCTGTCTGTTCTCCTCGCCTCCGGTCGTTCTTCCCGATTGGTGCGGGAGTTACGGGAAGATCGACGATTAGTGCAAGGGATAGAGAGTGGGTTTTCGTTGCAGCAAGATTCGAGCCTATTTACGATTACCGCTTGGTTAGATCCCCAAGATTTAGAGCGGGTAGAAGCCATTATTTGCGATCGCCTCTCAGAACTGGTTAGCTCGCCCATCTCGTCCGCAGAACTGAGCCGTTGTCAGCGATTGCTATGTAACGACTTTACGTTTTCCACGGAAACCCCTGGGCAGTTAGCGGGTTTGTACGGTTACTACCACACCATTGCCCATGCTGAGATCGCAGTCACCTACCCCTATCAGATTCAGGCATTCCAGCCTGAAGACCTACAACGTTTGGCGAGTCATTATCTTTCGCCCTATCACTATGCAGCAACGATTCTTAGACCTGCATAGCCGGATCCTGACTCATATTCATTCAAGCCGCTTATTGAAAGCCTAAGGAAAGCCTTGCCCGTGACTTCAAGTGTGATTTATCCGCTACAAGACCGTAAAATTCACCGCACTGTTTTAGACAATGGCATCGTAGTCCTAGCTGCCGAGAATCCGGTGGCTGACATTATTGCAGCGCGAATCTTTCTGCGGACTGGCACCCTATGGGAGCAACCCGGACAAGGAGGACTCTCTAACCTAGTCTCCTCAGTGATCACGAAGGGAACGGAACACCTGTCTTCCCAGGAAATTGCAGAGCGGGTTGAATCTGTGGGAGCCAGTCTGGGAACCGATGCCACCACCGATTACTTTCTGCTCAGCATCAAAACTGTCTCCACAGATTTTGCTGAGATGTTGGCCTTGGCAGGGGAATTGCTGCGCTCCCCCACCTTCCCAGCTACAGAAGTAGAGTTAGAACGTCGGCTTACCCTCCAGGCCATCCGATCTCAAAAAGAGCAACCCTTTAGCATTGCCATGGATCAACTGCGGCAAGCGATGTACCAAGGCCACCCCTATGCGCTATCTGGGTTGGGCACTGAAGCTACGGTTGCGAACCTAGAGCGAGGGGATCTGCAGAAATTCCATCAAACCTATTTCCGCCCCGATAATATGGTGATTAGTTTGGTGGGGCACATTACACCGAGCGCCGCGATCGCCTTAGTCCAGAAAGTATTTGGGGATTGGCAATCTCCTGCGGTTCCAGTTCCCCCTTTAGTTTTACCTCCCCTAACGCATCAGCCTTTGCCCTCGGTGACGGCGCAAGAAACTCAGCAATCCATTTTGATGCTGGG
>JAYKHH010000376.1:0-4308 GCA_035285265.1 Leptolyngbyaceae cyanobacterium
TCGGGGTTTTGCAGGGTTCTTAACCCTGCAAAATCTGCTTGGCAGACGACTAGTTTTCTGAATGGGAAAATTGTCCTAGGATCGTTAAATAATTCCTCAATCCAGCAAGTGTCAGCAAGACGTGCTACAACAATAGGAAAATAGCTTAACAGGTATTAATACTCATTTTACTAATTACTCCTCCTACCCCTTTGACCTCCCCCTATGAGCACAGCCACCCTTGATCGTAGTCCCTGTGTACTAGTGATTGAGCCAGATGAAATCTTGGCTCAGCACGTCAGTTTGGATCTAAAGGAATCTGGCTATGAGGCCATTGTGGTTCATGACGCTAATACGGGTTTGCAGCAAGCTAAAGATCTCCAACCTTCGCTGATTGTGGTCGATCGCATGTTGGCAGGAGAATCTGGCTTACGCTTGTGCAATCATCTTCGCTCCGGTGGCACACGAGTCCCAGTCTTGCTCTTAATGGCGCGGGATACGGTGGATGATCGGGTGGCTTGCTTAGATGCGGGCGCTGATGATTATTTCCTCAAGCCCTATCGAACAGAAGAATTTATGCAACTGGTGCGGTTGTATCTACAACCGGATGCGAGTAGTTCAGAACAGTTACGGTTTGCCGATTTGGTTTTAGACCTGGCTACCCGTCAGGTATTGCGAAATGGGCGCTTAATTGATCTGACCATGAAGGAATTTGAACTCCTGAAGTACCTCATGGAGCATCCCCGTGATGTGTTGACCCGCGAACAGATTCTAGAAAATGTCTGGGGCTACGACTTTATGGGAGAGTCCAATGTTATTGAAGTCTATGTGCGCTACCTACGGCTCAAAATTGAAGATGAGGGTGAGAAGCGTTTAATTCAAACTGTCCGAGGGGTAGGGTACGTGTTGCGAGAAGCCTAGGAAGAATTTTGGATTTTGGATTTTGGATTTTAGATTGAGCGCTGGATAGATGAGTTCGTTGGGATTCAATGGCACTTTTTCTGGGAATCACGTCTACATGACTTGTTAAGGTTACTTTCGGGCAGGGTTTTATAGTGCTTTATTCGACTAGATTCCTACAAGTTAGTTTGAGTATCTTGTTGTTGGCCTGTGCGCCTTCCGTGATGACTGCCCCTCCGGTTGCTTTATCTGTATCTGAACAAAATCCAGAGCCACAGCCATCTCTACCTAACAAGCCAGTTCAACCAGCCTTAGGACAAACCTTGCCTATTTCTGCTCAAGTAGTAATTGCTAATCAAACCATTCAACTAGAAGTCGCGCAAACAATTCCCCAGCAAGCAACGGGTTTAATGTATAGAACTGCCTTGGCTGACGATCGCGGTATGTTATTTCCCTTTAACCCACCTCAAAATGTGAGTTTCTGGATGAAAAATGTTTACATTTCCCTAGATATGGTGTTTCTAAGTAAGGGGAAGGTAAAGGCGATCGCCGCTAATGTGCCTCCCTGCCCAACAGAACCCTGCCCTCTCTATAGCCCTGGCACCCCCATTGATCAGGTGATAGAGCTACGAGGCGGCAGAGCAGCCGAGCTAGGCATAAAAGTAGGCGACACCATCAAAGTTCAGCCCCTCAACTCCTCACGGGGCATTTAGAGGCAAATTGCGGCCCGTCAAACCGTCTCTAAGAGCACCTGGCAAATTTCTAGACTTTATGAATCAAAGAGAGTTTATCTAGTCCTTTTCAAGCCAGATCAACTTCATGCTCATTACACTTAAAACTTTAGAAATGTGAAGGAATTGAATTACTTTAGCAATATGAGTTCATGGAATTCATATCAATTTAAGATAATCCTTTTGGACTAGAGTGATAAGATTGCGGTGAACGTGTTTTGAGGGACTGTTGTGATCCGTTCTGCGACTTTGACGCTTCAGCCTACACTTCCAGCGATCGCTGACAATAACCGGCTGCGACTATTCTCTGGATCTGCCAACCCCGCCCTAGCCCAAGAGGTTTCTCGTTACCTGGGTATCGACTTGGGGCCTATGGTTCGTAAACGGTTTGCTGATGGGGAGCTGTATGTCCAGATCCAAGAGTCCATCAGAGGCTGTGATGTGTACTTGATTCAGCCAACTTGCCAACCCGTCAATGACAACTTGATGGAGTTGCTAATTATGATTGATGCCTGTCGTCGGGCTTCAGCTCGACAGATTACGGCTGTTATTCCTTACTATGGTTATGCTCGTGCAGACCGCAAAACAGCAGGACGTGAATCCATTACGGCTAAGTTAGTGGCTAACTTAATTACCGAGGCAGGGGCGGGTCGAATGCTGGCAATGGATCTGCACTCAGCCCAAATTCAAGGCTATTTTGATATTCCCTTCGATCATGTCTATGGTTCCCCCGTGATCCTAGATTACTTAGCCAGCAAAAACTTGCCGGACATTGTAGTAGTTTCGCCAGATGTCGGGGGCGTGGCCCGTGCTAGAGCCTTTGCTAAGAAGCTAGGAGAGGCACCGCTCGCTATTATTGATAAACGACGGCAGGCCCATAACGTTGCAGAAGTCTTAAATGTGATTGGCGATGTAAAAGGTAAAACGGCAGTCCTCGTCGATGACATGATTGACACAGCGGGCACGATTTGTGAGGGGGCGCGTTTATTGCGTCAGGAAGGAGCACGACAGGTCTATGCCTGTGCCACCCATGCGGTCTTTTCACCACCTGCTATTGAGCGTTTGTCCGGGGGGCTGATTGAAGAAGTGATTGTAACGAATACAATTCCTGTGCCTGAGGCCCACTACTTTAAGCAGCTCAGAGTGCTGTCAGTGGCTAACTTGCTCGGTGAAACCATCTGGCGGATTCACGAAGATAACTCGGTCAGTAGCATGTTTCGCTAAGAGCCAATTCAGGAGGGGTGACTCAGGCGATCGCACCAGCATTGACTTGTTAGTTTGCCCCTCCCATCTTAGTTAGACATTGGAGCTAAAAAAATCTTTGCCAGAAGTTGTTTGCACCCATTAGCGTCAAGGGATCGCAAAGACATTGCTCCTCGATCTCAGTCCCTTCAATGCAGATGATCTCGTGAACACCTAGGAGGGTTTTAGTCATCTCCCTCCCCCGCAAGAGACGTTTCAAACAGCTTCTCAAACTCGTGTTGATTAAACTCTTGCTGACTTGAATAAATCTCAAATGCTTGATTTAGACTCGCTTGTTCAAAAAACATAGCTACTTGTCCGTGAAGCGAGCAGAGACAGAGCCTTAAGTCCTTGGAGCGGATAGTTTTGAGGATAGATACTAACGCCCCTAGTCCAGAACTATTAATAAACGTTACCTTTTGCAGATCAATTAGAATTGTTGCGGGTTGCCGGGTAACTGCGTCGCTAATGTATCGACTTAATACACTTCCACTCACGCCATCTAAAATACCTGTGGGCTGAAAAATTTTGACTGGATGACTCATTCAAGTTCAAGGGACTGTTGATACTTATTCCTACAATCTATAAGTCTAACGACTTTGCAGGATGAACTTTGAGAAGATTGTATAGAGTCTTCTTGAGCCATTGGAGAAGAGGCTTGAAACGGGTAGCGTTCCAAAACACAAGAGCATCCTAGAAGAACCATTTGCTAAAGTTGAGTTGAGCGTAGGGGCGATCGCCCCTACGCTCAACTGCTACAAAACCACATCCTTTCTCAGAAATTCTCTGGGTTCTCTCCTAACTCTCTCAACCGTGCAGCCAAACGATCTGCCCGTTGGCGTTCCGCTTCTGCGTGTTGCTGGGCTGTTTCTGCCTTCTGGCGTTCTGCTTCTGCGTGTTGCTGGGCTGCTTCTGCTTTTTGGCGTTCTGCTTCTGCGTGTTGCTGGGCTGCTTCTGCCTTCTGGCGTTCCGCTTCTGCGTGTTGTTGGGCGGCTTCCTCTGGTAATAGGTCTAAATTCTGATGCTCATCGTAAAACCGCAACCAACAGGTGGTTTCCTTCTCAACGGTACCTTCCCAAGTTCCTAGCCAAAAACCAAGGACTTCCGACCATAGCCAACCTTGGGGATTGGCCGTTAAGGGTTGATAGCGAAAATGCTCATCCAACTGCCATCCCTGTAAGGAATGAGGGTCAAAGGGATCAAAGACAAAATAGTTTCTGGTTTTAAACGTTTCAGCATAGAGGTTTTTTTTAATGCCTGTGTCTATTTTGCGGGTGGAGGGAGACATCAATTCCACGATTACATCAGGGTAGCGTCCTTCTTCTTGCCAAACGACCCAACCTTGGCGTGAGTGGGTGCCATCAATGTTGAGAACCGCAAAAAAATCTGGCCCCCGGAAATCTCGATTGAGAGCCTGGTTTGCACTGTAGTAGATAAACATATTGCCACCAGCAAA
>JAYKHH010000377.1:0-3388 GCA_035285265.1 Leptolyngbyaceae cyanobacterium
CGTCTCACCCACGACATAACCACCACAGCCAGCCCCTGCGGGTGGGCCACCCGCTTCCACGCAGTCCACGCCGCCATAGCCCTTATAGATCACGTCTTCAGGCCAGATGTCCTCGTAATGGAAGTCCTTCTCTTGCAGGGTATCAATGATGGTGGGAATGAGGAAGCCCGTCAGGGTGAAGGTGCTGTCATGCTTGGGATCACAACCAATTTGCAATACTTTTTTGCCACGTTTCCCTAGGGCAACAGAGATATTGCAACTGGTTGTTGATTTGCCGATTCCACCTTTTCCGTAAACTGCAAGTTTCACTCCAGTCCTCTCCTAATAATGTCGTGTCAAAAATTTAAAACCTAAATTCTGTTCAACTTTGGGCGTAGCCCCCAGCCCTGTCTCTACAGCAATCTGTAGAACCCACTGATTCAGACTTATGTAAGGCATTATTGTCGAACTAATCAGGAAAAGAAAGGGCTTCCCTGAACAGATGGAGGCTTAAATAGAATCATGAAAGCTTCTAAAAATTATTTATTCACTTCATTTCAATCAGAAAAAGTCTCAGCACCTTAAAACCTAATTAAAAAAGTTTTAGGTCTTAATTTTTATAAAAATAGGAACAATAAACAAAAATCTATTTGCCTCTAAACCATTTGCATTGCTCTCCAGGTGTGCAATTCAGCAATTTAACGAGCATCGGTAACGCATCCTCCCTAGGAAATGGCGACCGTGTTCAGGTCTAGATTGACCTCCAAAACTAAGGAGAAGCTTAAGAAATGCAGCCTTCAGGGGCACTTTTGCCTAGTTTCCCTAGGGTTTGTTAAAAATAATCAATTTTTTGATTGGCCTCAATCCTAGTTACATTGAAAAGGTGTGTGCAAAGGATCGCTTGTCATGTCAGACTCTCTGTCCAATCGGGATTCCCAGTCTCTCGCAGGTCGTTACCTAGAATTGATTGATCAGATTGTGGATACCACCTTGAAAGGTAATATTCGCTCAAAGGAGCAAGTGTACCAACTGTTGCTGCAAGGGGTAGAGCCAGGAACGGGGGAGGTGTTTGAACGGAGCTTGAGCGATCGCCTCAGCACCATGCAACAACAGATTGCTAATCAGACCGATGAGATGAAGTTGGTAAAAGCCAATCGCATCCTCAGAGCGACCCAAACCATCCAGGGCGAATGGCAGCGTTTACAGGAGCAACATCAAGCTGCAGAGTTGCTCAATAGTGCGGTACGTCAAATTACCACCGCAGAACCCACCCATCGCCTGAGTGTTTTCCTGAAAATTATTGACCCCAATCGTGGCCAAATGACAACGCTGGCTCAATGGCAAGCCTTAGCAAAAGCCTTGCAGCAATCCCATCCTCAAACCCCAGACCCAGAAATTGAGCAATTAGTTCAAGGAATTCGGCAAGGTCTAGAATCCTGGCAACTCCTAGCCGAACATCTGGTGAGTTGGATGTATGACCAAAGCCAAGGGCAGTTAGGGTTTGGATCTGGGGCAGAGGATCGAGGGCCTTGGGCTGTTTGGGCAAAACGGATGATTCGTCCTATACCGCAAAGTCTGTTCCAAGCAATATCCAGGGAGCAATCGATCGCGGAGTGGGCAGCCCAGCAATCGCAGATGGAGTTAAGTGCTTACGTTGAACTGGCATTAATCTTGCAGTGTCTCCAGCAGGGTTTAGTGGGCTGGTTCGATAAGTTAGTCTATGACGCGAAGGTAGGGGCAAAACTTTCAATCTCTACCTTTTTAACTTTTGCGCTGATTTGGTCTCAGTTAGCCAATGGCTTTCAGCAGGTTGCTGGGTTGACATCCAGTACAGCCTCAGACTATGTGAATGCAGCCTTTCAGGTAACGTTGCAAATTCTCCGGATATTTTCTCAACGCTCCTACTTTCCACTCTACGGCGGTATTTTTGCCTCCTTCTCGGGTCGTACCCTGCGAGATACCTTGAGTTACCTGGATGAACCCCTGCGACAAACTGAAGGCACCCAGGAAAAAGCCCGGATTTTGACCCTGTTAGGATATTCTCTCCGCGCTCAAGGACGGTATGAACAAGCTAAGGAGTTTCATGAGCAAGCTATAGAGATTGCCCGTGTAGCGGGCGATCGCCCCTGTGAAATTGCCAGTTTCAATCACCTCAGTCGTCTCTACATCAATCAGAAGCACTATCCAGAAGCAATTAACGCCAGTCAACGTGCCCTGATGCTAAGCCGACAAACGGGAGATCGCCTCGGAGAAGCCAATGCCCTAGCTAACCTGGGTTACAGTGAAGTCTTCCAAGCACAACAGCTTGAACACGCAGACCCAGAGATCTATGAGAGTGCGATTCGTTATTTAGACCAGGGACTTAAGCTATCGGAGCAATTAGGGGATGGTCAAAGTCGCTCCCTCTGTCTCAGTAGTTTAGGCATTGCCCAACTGGTGCTAGAGCAACCCCAAGCGGCGATCGCCCATTTACAGGGAGCTATCCAAGCGGCCCAGTTTTCCGGAGACTTGTACCTGCAAGGCTTAAACCTGGCTTACCTAGCAGAAGCTCATTACCAACTTAAACAGACCGAATCAGCTATTTATAGCGGTTGTTTAGGGATGTATCTGCTGCACCAACTTAATGCCAGCCAATGGCGTCAATCTGCTGGACTCCTAACGATTTTGCAGGGTCAGATCGGGGAGGAAGCGTTTCAGCAAAAACTCAAGCAATCCAAACCCAAAATCATTGCGGTGATTGGGGTGGATGGCTACGATTACCTACCTGAATTATTGGCTGAGTATCGGCGATCGCAGCAGTGACACTTGGCAAACAGGAACAATAATCACCAGCAGTTCTTCTGTAAGACTGAGATACTTATAACTAGGAGCACTCCATAAACTTTGGGGGTGAGACAAATGAAAACACGGATGAATTGGCAAGTTGTTCCGGCTACTCTCGCAATATTGGTGGCAATGACCGGAGGAGCACTGAGCGAAACGATTCAAATCGCTCGAGCCGGTCAATCTGTAAATGTAAGTGGCACTTCAGGCGGCACTGTTAAAGCTAAAGGCTGTGCAGGGTATATTGCCGGTAACCCTAACCATGTGATCAAACTAGCAGAAGCGAGTGATTTACGGTTTAGCTTGCAAGGGGCTGGTGAACCGACCCTTTTGATTAACGGCCCCGGTGGACGCACGGTTTGTGTGATGGCAGAGCCAGGTGGCAAGATTGAGATCCCAGGACTGGGGGAAGCGGGAAACTATTCGGTTTACGTGGGCGATCGCGTGCAAGGGCGGCACCCCTACAGCATATAAATTTCCCAGTAAGGTTAATCCAGTGCTAAGACGGCAGGTTCAGCTCTGCTTGGGCAGCTTGAGTCACCTGTTGAATGATCTCTAAGCTAGTAGCCTGGGTGGAATTCTCCAT
>JAYKHH010000378.1:0-14291 GCA_035285265.1 Leptolyngbyaceae cyanobacterium
TGCCTCGAACCTTTTGGATTGAGTTACAGACCCGTTATGGCAATCAATTTTTTGTCAGGGAGAATGGTGAAGATCAGTCGATTGTCCAGGCCCTAGAGTCGATCAAGACTTGTCTACGTCAAGGAGGATGCCGGGTAGTTCCAGGTTTACCACGAGAGCAGTGGATTCTAACTCTAATTACTTCAGTATTGGGTGGTGTAATCTTTGGCTTTTCCGCTCAAGCTCGTCAAGGTAAGATATTTGCTTGGCAATGGGCCTTAATCTTCTCACCGCTCTGGGGAATTTTGTTTATCGCCTTTGGCATCGCCCCTGTGGTAACTCGGACTTCAGAATGGCTCCCCCTCTTTCGTAATATTGCTGGCTTCATGATTGGGGCACTGGTTTCCTACCTATCACCCCTGATCAATCAGTCTTCTGCTTCAGAGACTTAAGGGTTGTTCAGGAAAAGCTGGGCGGTTAGAAACCGCAGCTACACGGACAAAACCTGCCTTCGCAGGTTCACAGTGAGAGCAAGGAATGAGGTCTATAGTCCGCGCAGGCGGACTTTGCTTGTATAGCTGCGGTTTCCAACCGCCCCGCCTCTAAGACCACAGTTTTTAAGACCACAGGTTTAATGTAAATCTGCGTCCCAGATGCCGATGTAAATGCGATCGCGATCATTGCGTTCAATCACCCCTTTCAAGTTGCCTTCCATGAACTCATAGCGATTAGATTGTCGATCGCGCACCTGTTGGAGAGCTTCCACGATTTCCTTAGGGGCAGTCCCCCCCATCATGCCATTCAGGGCGATCTTGACCTGTAAAAAGTCCACTGACTGGGCAAAGGAGGCTTCTGTTTGACGCACCTGTCCAGAGTCGCGATCGTAGAGATAGGCCAGGGTGACTTTGTTGGGGCTTATTTCATAGAGCGCTGAGCGAGTATTGGGCCATAAAGCAGTCGAGGTGCTACGAGTCGGGGTTCCTAACTCTGCAATCACCTGGCTTTCAGAAGTTCCCGTAGGCAAACCTGGAATTCTCCGGATCTTCTGATCATCATCATCATCGTTGTCCTCAGGCTTGCCGCGATCGGGTTTCCCTGGCTTGACTTTGGGGGATTGTTGCTCCTCAGGAATAATCGTCTCATCTACAGGTGGAACGATGGGCTGAGTTTCAGGGAGGGGGGTAGGAGATGGGGTCAGTAGGGTTGATGGGGAGGGGACTTCAACCGAAGGCATAGGAGTGGGCGTTTCTGGTGCTGGGCTAGGTGCAGTGACCACCGGGGATTGGGAGGCAGGAAATTTGAATCTTGTTGCTAGAAAGGCTCCGGCTAGGGCTGCGATCGCCATCGTTCCCACCAGAAAGAAAGTTCTGAAGCCTCTACCGCGATCGCGAGGTAGAGACGGTTGTGGAACAGGAGGTTGGGGCGCAACTACAGAACGTGGCTTCCGACGACCTTGCGGGACGACCTGCATTGTCTGCTGAGTTTGAGTGAGACTCACCCCCCTCGTTCCTTGAGGGTCAGCAGAACCACCCGGTAACATAGCCAACCACTGATCGATATTAGCGGGTCGATGCTGAGCTTCGATCGCCATCCCGTGAATGACCGCTTGATTCACCCTGGCACTTAACTGGGGCTGTAACTCACGCGCCTCCGGCATAGGTTGGCGCTCTCGGAGAATAGCAGCAGTGGGAACTTGCGCCGTTAGTAGCGCATAGAGGGTGGCGGCTAAGCCATAGACATCCGTGGCAGGCGATCGCTTCTCTTGCAACAAATACTGCTCTAGGGGCGCATATCCCGCTGAAATCATACTGGTGTGAGTCTGGGTTAATTCTGGGGTGAACTCACGGGCAATGCCAAAGTCAATCAACACGACCTCTTGGGTGCCCTGGCGCAAAATAATATTCTGTGGCTTAATATCTCGATGGAGTAACCCGTTTTGATGTACCACTTTCAACGCGGCACCAATTTGCCGAATGTAGTGGATGGCAGTTACTTCCGGTAAGGGTTTGTTGGGAAAGACAAGTGCTTCCAAGGTGAGGCCAGGAATGTAATCCATGACCATGTAGGCCAACCCTGCCTCCATGAAGAAGTCACTCACTCGAACAATATTAGGATGGATACAAAGGGCTAAACGTCTTGCCTCATCTTGAAACTTGCGTTGGAACTCAGCGAAATCTGGATCTTGGCGCAACTCATCATTGAGGGTTTTGATGACAACGGTTTGACCTAGATAGTGATGCTTGGCTTTAAAGGTAATCCCGAAACCACCCCGCCCTAGCTCTTGCTCAAGGGTATACTTGCCGCCTTGTAAGGTTTTGCCAATTCCTGTATTCATATCACCCAATTATGGACTGTTTGCCTCCCTACCCCATTACAGTGTGGAACGTTCATTGTTGAGTTGCAAGCGTTGACGTTTGGAGCAGGCAGATGGTGTCCATGACCGAACAGCGGGGATTCGATCCTTAATTTATGGACAAAATTCAGCAATAATCACGTTTTCTGTCAGAGAATCAACCCTCAAGATCAAGCAAGACCTATGACTCAAGACAGCATGACCCGAACTTTGGCAGTGGATATTGGTGGCAGTGGCATCAAAACTATTGTGCTCAGTGATTTAGGAGAAGCCCTAACAGAGCGTAGTCGTGTTGAAACTCCCCAACCTGCCTATCCTGAAGCCATCATTGCGGCGATCGCCCAGTTAGCAGCCAATCAGGGGGAGTTTGATCGGGCTTCCGTGGGATTTCCAGGGGTAGTACAAGCGGGAGTGATTAAAACAGCCGTGAATCTTACCCCAGAGTGGGTTGGAGTCAATCTGGCTACCGAACTATCTCAGCTTTGGCATAAACCCGTGTACGTGGCTAATGATGCCGATATTCAAGGCTATGGGGCGATTGCAGGCCAAGGTGTGGAGTTAGTAATCACTTTGGGAACTGGCTTTGGATCTGCTTTGTTTGTGGATGGCAAACTTGTGCCTAACCTAGAGTTGGGACATCATCCCTTTCGGAATGAGCAGACCTACGAGGAGCAGTTAGGACGGGCTGCCTTGGATAAAGTTGGTAAGAAACGATGGAACGATCGACTAGAGGAGGCGATCGCAACCATTCAAAAACTATTTAACTGTGACTGTCTCTACCTAGGAGGCGGCAATACCAAGAAAATCACCCTCGATCTACCCCCCAACGTCAAAATCGTCCCGAATATTACCGGACTATTGGGTGGAATTGCCCTCTGGCAAGTTCAATCTGAATCCGTAACAACCAGCAATTCAGAATTTGTTGACCTCAACAGTCCAGACCCTGAGCCACCAACCTAGTTTCTAAGTTCAATGAACGCAAGTTCGACCGCCCTTTCGTCGAACTGACATGAAATTATAGAGCCTCTCGTCCCTAGGGCATATTTTGGAATCTAGATACAACTCTATGGCAACCTTAGTTAATCGATAGGCTGGTGGTGCGGGCCAGGAGTTTGCACAGGTAAGATGCCTGAACCCCGTTGACTCCTCAAATCAGATTGCCATATTGCAGACGTTTAATTTCCAAGAATTTTATTGAGTGATGTCGTCATAAATGTATCTAAATTGTATTTTTAAAGTTCATCTATCCTTGGATTGATGAATTCATCTGTGGAGATAACAATAATGACCTGCAATAGTCAGTGGGGATTAAGTCTAGATTGCCTTAAGTTCTGGATCCTCCTCGCAAACAAACTCAGGAGAATTTCTTCATGGCGGTTAAGAAACCTAATATTCTAATTATCTGGGGTGACGATATTGGTATTAGTAATCTGAGTTGTTATACCGATGGTTTGATGGGGTATCTTACCCCGCATATTGACCGGATTGCCCATGAAGGCGTGCGGTTTACCGATTACTACGGGGAGCAAAGTTGTACAGCAGGCCGATCTGCTTTCATTACCGGACAATGTGTTTATCGTACAGGACTCTCCAAGGTTGGGTTGCCCGGTGCTGATTTGGGTTTGCGGGCCAAAGATCCCACTATCGCTGAACTCCTGAAGCCTTTAGGGTATGCTACAGGGCAGTTTGGTAAGAACCACCTGGGTGACAAGGATGAATTTTTACCTACAGCCCATGGGTTTGATGAATTCTTTGGCAATTTGTACCATCTGAATGCTGAAGAAGAACCCGAACTTCCAGACTATCCCTCACCTAAGGATTTTCCGGAGTTTCGCAAAAAATATGGGCCTCGTGGCGTGATTCATTCCTGGTTACAAGCCGATGGTACTCAGAAAATTGAGGATACAGGCCCCCTTACCCGAAAGCGGATGGAAACTGTGGATGAGGAGTTTCTAAAAGCTGCAATGGCATTTATTCAGCAGCAACATGCTTCGGGAACCCCATTTTTTATGTGGTTCAACACAACCCACATGCACTTTCGGACCCACGTCAAGCCGGAAAGTCGAGGTCAGGCGGGACGATGGCAGTCGGAGTATCACGACACGATGATCGATCATGACAAGCAGGTAGGTCAATTGCTTGCCCTGCTTGATGAGTTAGAACTGACTCAAGACACAATTGTCCTGTACAGCACAGACAATGGCCCCCACATGAATACCTGGCCTGATGGGGGGATGACACCATTCCGGAATGAGAAGAACTCCAATTGGGAAGGGGCATTTCGAGTCCCAGCTATGGTGCGCTGGCCCAGTAAAATTCCAGCAGGAAAAATATCTAATGAGATTGTAAGTCATCTGGATTGGTTACCTACTTTACTAGCAGCGGCAGGAGAACCCAGTATCAAAGAAAAGTTGTTGCAAGGGCATCACGCGGGTAATCAAGTCTTCAAAGTTCATTTGGATGGTTACAATCTGTTGCCCTATCTTATGGGAGAGGAAGCATCGAGCCCCCGTCCTGGCTTCTTTTATTTCTCGGATGATGGAGATTTAACTGGACTCCGCTACGACAATTTCAAAATTGTATTTCTAGAACAACGAGCTACCGGAACTCTCCAAATCTGGGCCGAACCCTATGTTCAGCTTCGGGTACCCAAAATCTTCAATTTGCGAACCGATCCCTACGAGCGGGCCGATCGCACGTCCAATACTTATTATGACTGGTTGCTCGACCATGCCTATTTGTTGGTTCCCGCTCAGGCGCTGGTGGCGGAATTTCTAGAGTCCTTCCAAGAATTTCCACCCAGTCAAAAGGCAGCCAGTTTTACCGTTGATCAGGTCATGAAAAAACTGGAAGCTGGACTTACCAGCATCTAGGTGAATGCCTAAGTTTGGAATGATCTCCCCCTTGAACTCAATGCTGAAGCCAGTTCAGGGGGAGATCATTGCTGTGCAGTCCTTTCTAGGGCGACCGTGGTTGTCCCAGATCTCGACGGGGAACATCACCCGATAGCAATCCCGATTCAAACCTAATCAGACCTCAGGACGGAACCGATGACCTGGATGGAATCGTTGAAACTCGGCTTAGCTAATGTCGTGGCGATCTCCACCTTTTGCTTAGAAGCGATCTCAATATTCTGTGTGGTATGGGGCTTGATTAAAACGGCTCAACTTGCCTTCAGACTCTATCGGCATCGTCTCAATATCATCTTTCCGTACAATCAAATTCGCCTGCGTTTTGGGATGTGGTTAGCTCTCGCCTTGGAGTTTCAATTGGGGTCTGATATTCTCACCACAACCCTAGAGCCAACTGTAGAAGAGCTAGGTAAATTAGCGCTCATTGCGGTCATCCGAACCTTTCTCAACTACTTCCTGGGCAAAGAACTAGAAACCGAATATAGGCTACAGAGGCAAAATAAGTCTTCGCCTGCTCCTGACTCACAAGGCTGATCAACTCAATCAGCAGAAAGATAATTGGGGGCATGGGTTCGTTTTTGACTGCGATACAGTTCTGCCCCTGCAAGCCACAACTGTGGATTGATGCAACTTTAATATCGCCATATAAAAATACCCCAAACTGTCCATCCCTGATCCGGTACCTTAAATTTTTATAAGCAAATCCTAAATCCCTGAAACCTATTGTATAGATAATGACACTTACTTAAGTTGATCAGGGAACTAATATGCCCAAAGCAATCGTCGAAGCAAATACCTTTTTAAAGCAGCGGCTTTTAGGATCAGAGGATTTAGCGGACTCTGAGAAGATCTTTGTTGCTAAAGGCAGCAGTTTTTTCGTAACAGAGTATAACCCCGATCGCAATCAGCATCTTTATATGACCCTGGCTTCTCCCCTGCTTGCTAAAGACGGCACGACTAAACTAGAAAAAGTTTATGCGTACGATCCCCATATCAAAATTGAGGGAGAAGAGGTCAATCAAGTTATCAAGCTGAATGTACCCTACTGTTCCCAACTGAATAACGATCCAGCAATTTTCGGGCCAGGGTGGCGTCAGTGTAATACCACGAGTAATACCATGCTGGCAGACTATTTGCTGCAAGGCGAATTAACCAAGCTAGCAAAGGAAAAGGGTTACTCAGAACCCGAATCAGTGTATATGCGGATTGTAGGCAAGTATGGTGATACCATCGATCATGTCGCTCAAACGAAGGCATTAAAAGCCCTGGGGATTGAGTCTTATTTCAGCTACACACTTTCCTCCAAGGATGTGTTGGCATCTCTAAGAGCGAACATTCCAGTGGTCGTAGGCTTTGCCTATAAAAGTTCTGGTCATATCTGCATCATTGTCGGACACGACCCCATTAAGAAAGTTTGGCTGGTTCACGATCCCTATGGCACTCGTCATGGTGCCAGTGATGCCTATGATGTCGGCATAGGGGGGTCATTTGATCCCTATAGTTATGGAACTATGCAGAGAATTTTTTGGGATCAAGGAGGCGAGTCAGGCTGGGGAAGGATTGTAACTAGCGTGAAAGGAAAGCCAACAGGACTACCAACGGGACTGTAAAGACTTGGGCCGTGCTAAAGGGGGAGCAATTCCGGAGGGGCAGGGCATGCTCCTCCCCCTAGTCTTAAACCACATCATCCCGTCATGCAGTAACACTACGTGAATTCGATAGCCCGATTCTGCGTGCGCGAAGCGCACGCAGAATCGGGCTTTTAGGAGGCTGACGTAAAAACTATCCCTGCGGTTGGAGCAGGCAAACGCTGTTCTAACCGAGTGGTTTCCTTTTGCCTGATTCAGTGGAAATTTTTAAAAGTGATTGAAGTATAAACTGGATCTATAGATTGGCTGACCTGTTCAAAGTTGCATAATTTAACTTAGGGAATTGTTATTTTCCCAACATTACTTTTGCTTTTATTCCCAGTTAAATAGACTAGAACCGACGTAAACACAATTCTAGTTTCCTTATCAGAGGAAGATTAAACTCCATCGATCTTCACCGTAGCGTGGGAAGTTAACTAGGGAGTAAGCAGGGTAAGTCCATCCTCAGGGTGCAAGCGGGAATATGGCAATTCATCAGGCAAAAACATCTAATCTATTTATTGCGTTAGCAGTTGCCCTTGTCCCCTCATCCATCCTCTTAGCAGCAGGGCTTTATAATTGCTCCCCAGTCCAGGCTAATACCTTGAAGGCTCAGGCGATCGCCCCTCAGTTTTCCGTTAATGAAGTAAAACACCATCCTCAATCTCATTTGCCAGGGATATATCATTTACCAGGCATGTATCATCCCGTTTTCGAGGCTCAGGCGATAGCAACGGTTCAAAATACCGACCAGAGTTTCCCTGTTGCTACGGATAAAAACCACCTGTCTCCCAACGCCCTAGGTTTACGCCATGCCTTATTAAACTTCACTGGGGTGTTGGGTGTATGCCTTGGCTTTAGTTTGGTTCTACTCCGACAAGCAGATCTTCAAAAGAAGAAGATCCATCAGTTAAAACAGGAAAGTAGGCTCTTGGCACTTGAGATTGCTCAACGTCAGCAGCTTGAAGCGACTCTTCGGCAAGCTGAGGAGAAGTATCGAGGTATGTTTGAGCATTCTACTCAGGGAATCTTTCAAATCTCACCAGATGGGCAATATATCAGTGCCAACCCTGCTTTAGCACATATCTATGGGTATGACTCTCCCCAAGACTTGATAGCAACCTTAGCAAGGGGTGAGCATCAATTATATGTCAATCCCCAGCATCAACAGGAATTTGTGGCAGCGATCGCTCAACAGGGCTGTGTAACGCATTTTGAAGCACCCATCCATCGCAAGGATGGTGAGATCATCTGGATTTCTGAAAATGCTAGGGCAGTCTATGACGCTAATCAGGTATTGATTGGCTACGAAGGCACCGTTACAGATGTCACGGAACGGAAGCGAACCGAAGCTCGACTGCGGCAATACGCCTTTTATGATGTTTTAACTGGACTACCCAACCAAACCCTATTTTTAGAGCGTGTCGGTAGGGCTATTCATCAAGCCAAACTCGATGAAAATAGATTATTTGCGGTGCTGCACGTCGATCTCGATCGCTTCCATCAGATCAAATACAGCTTTGGATACCAAGTTGCAGAACAACTGCTAGTAGCATCGGTTGACCGACTTGTGTCTTGCTTGCCACCCTCTACTCTGATCGCTCGCGTGGGAGCAGACGATTTTGCCATTTTATTAGAAGCAATCCCCAACCCAGATTACGCCACAGACCTAGCCGATCACATTCACCAGGCATTCACCACCCCCTTTAACTTGAAGGGCCGAGATGTATTTACCACAGCCAGTTTGGGATTAGCCTTTAGTTCTATTGGGTATGAATATCCAGAGGATTTTCTGCAGGCCGCCGATATTGCCATGCACCAAAGCAAGATCTTGGATCTGCCCCATCCTCTTGTCTTTACAACGACCATGCAAACTGAGGCGATCGCCCGCTTGCAATTAGATACGGATTTACGACAAGCCCTAAAACGCCAAGAATTTCAGCTTTACTACCAACCCATTGTGTCTTTAGCAAATCATCAGATTATTGGGCTAGAGGCATTGGTGCGGTGGCAGAACAAACTACAAGGCGTGATCTCCCCTGCAGAATTCATTGCCCTCGCTGAAACGACTAGACTGATTATTCCCTTGGGCAATTGGGTACTCCGGGAAGCTTGCCGCCAACTCCAAATCTGGCAGCGGATGTTTGCGAATCCTGCTTTATTTGTCAGTGTCAACGTATCGCCCATTCAATTAGCGCAACCTGACTTTCTCGATCAAGTTGATCAAGCCCTACAGGAACACAATTTGGCACCTTCCAGTTTAAAGCTGGAAATTACAGAAGGTGCGGTGATGGAGAACACGAGATGGGTAACCGAAAAACTTGAGCAACTCAAAGCTCGGCAGATCCAGTTGTGTATTGATGACTTTGGAACCGGCTATTCTTCTTTGAGCTACTTGCACTCGTTTCCCTTTGATACCTTAAAGATTGATCGTTGCTTTATCACTTGCTTGAGCAAAGACGACAATAGTTTGGAAATCGTCCGCACCATCATTATGCTGGCTCAAACCCTGGGGATGGATTTGGTTGCAGAAGGTATAGAAACTGGTGAGCAGTTAGC
Source organism: Leptolyngbyaceae cyanobacterium (assembly GCA_035285265.1). Taxonomy (GTDB): domain Bacteria; phylum Cyanobacteriota; class Cyanobacteriia; order JARCMD01; family JARCMD01; genus JAYKHH01. The sequence continues at coordinate 9,432 of JAYKHH010000378.1, forward strand.
TCACCTCAAAACTCTGCCCTGTCAATATGGTCAAGGGTATTTGTTTTCCAAACCTCTAGATAGTTCAGCGGTTGAGCGGTTAATCAAGCAAAAAAGTCAGGGATTAAACAATGTGACAGCGATTGATTACTACTCTAGGCTCAGGGGTTAGAAATCGTAGGCGTAGATCTGCCAAAGATTCCGGTCAGGGCATAGCAATGCCCTAACTCTACCAATGGTGGTTCCATGGATGCCAAGGTCTACTAACGTCATTTCGACGCAAGGGCTATCGACTTCACGTTCTACACTTCACGTTCTACACTTCACGTTCTACGAGGATTACTAGATAGGGTTGGGTGAATTGCCCTCTTCTGGCAAGATCACCTCACGCTGGATCCGCAGTATCCTGAGAAAATGTTGGAATGGGCTCTGGCGTTTTCAACCTACCCCTACCGGGACTAGGTCAAGCCTTCTCGTAGAGCCTAGGCAATGGTTGCCTAGGAAACTGGGGATCTCAATCTCCAACCTTAAACTCCAACTTTAAACCTTTAAAATTCTGATTTATTTCCACCAATGACTCACTCCACCGATATTCAAACCCTGGCGCGCTGGATGGCAGCAGACTTTAGCAATCAGGCTCAAGCCTTTGAAAATCCTCCTTTCTTCGCCCATATTCGCGTGTGTATGCGACCGCTTCCCTTAGAACTGCTCGGCGGAGTGAGTTTGTTTATTGAGCAAGCCTATGATTATGCTCTGAACGATCCCTATCGAGTCAGGGCTTTAAAACTCTTTGTGCAGAATGGAGGTATTGCGATCGAAAACTACCTTGTGCGAGATGAAGCCCAATTTTACGGAGCTTCCCGTGATCTGAATCGTCTGGCAGCCCTCACTGCAGGACATCTAGAAAAATTGCCGGGTTGCAATATGATTACCGAATGGACAGGACATAGCTTCAAGGGTTGGGTGGAGCCAGGTAAAGGCTGCATGATTGAGCGTAAGGGACAAACCACCTACCTAGATAGTGAATTTGAAATTGATGGATCAAAATTTACCAGCTTGGATCGGGGCCGCAACCCAGAAACCGATGAACAAGTTTGGGGAGCCTTAGCAGGCCCCTTTCAATTTGTGCGTTGGGCTAGTTTTGCGGATGAAGTTAAACTTGCATAGCATAAGCTTGCACAGTATGAGCTTGCACAGTATGAGCTTGCATAGTATGAGCTTGCATAGTAGGCGAGAGGCATAGTAGGCGAGAGGCATAGTAGGCGAGAGGCATTCATGACAACTGCATAGCTCTTGCTGAGGTGGGAAATCTTTTCAGAAACAGCGACACCTGGCACTGCGTAAGGCCGCTATCGTAGCAGGGCCTGGAATCCCGTCTGCCACAAGGCCATAGTTTCTTTGTGCTCTCAGAACAGCAGCACTGGTACCAGGGCCGTAGATGCCATCAATGGGACCGTTATAACATCTTTGATTGGCTAACAATTGCTGTAGCTCAACAACTTTTTGCTGAACTACGATGGGAGCCCTAGGGGGAAGGGGTCTGGGAGTCCTGATTGGTACAGCTCCAGTCAAAGCTGCCTCCGTCGCAGGCCCCACAATTCCATCAACGATTAACCCCCGATCTTGCTGAAATCGTCTGACGGCATATTCTGTAGTTCCACCATAGATCCCATCAATTGGCCCCGGATCATACCCAGCATTTTTCAAGTTCAGTTGAAGGGATGTCACAGCAGCGCCCCGGGTTCCGGGAGAGATGACTGCAAGTACACTGCTAGACAGGCTAAAGGTCAAGGAAATTGTAATCAGTAAAAGATGGATGTAATGGCGGTAAAACCGTTTCATCCGCTGCGCTTGCGGGAGTGACTTGATTCGATTCGAGCCAGTGGCAGGTCTTGACCCTATCAGTGCATCAGGCTTGGGGTCAGATGTTATGGAGGGTTCATGCAATAGGGCAGCATATTGGTAGGCGAATACTTCCATTGACATGTTTGATGGGTTCCTATGCTGCTTTGCGGAATTAGCACAATTTTGAATTTGCTGAGCTATTGTAGGCGATCGCACACTCCTAAGCCAGAGATCAACCAGAAATTAATAGCTAACGATTTTTGAAGAAAAAACACCCTCTCAACCCGTTTACGATCCAGGCTGAGACGGGAGCGCCAAGAGCGATTTCCAATCTTCCACAGTTTTTTGAGACCACATCCAATTTTTACTTAAGACTTCTGGCTGAAACGCCTGGGGCTTCTCACGGAGAATCTTATCTCGGAGTTCCACCGCTTGACTGAGCAGATCGGATTGATTTTCGGTCGGCTGCTGTTGAGCTAATTCTCTTAAAGCCAAGGCTAGACCTGCTTGGGCCATGAGTATTTCATCGGATTTATTAGTCCCTGCTTCAGAGGTTGCACCGGATTGATCTCCTAGTAAATACAGCGTCCTAAACCAAACTTGATTGGCTCGTGCTGTATTTCCGGCGGTATAGGCAGCAAAACCTAGGGGATTGGTATAACGGGGGGAATTCGGCTCTACCTGAACGGCCTGCTCAAAGTAGCGTTGGGCATCGTAGGCACTGGAGGCTGGATCGCCTGCCTGGAATAATTGAAAGGCTAGCCGACCCTTGAGGAAATTCACAATCGGGTCATTTTCCCGAGCTGGGTAAATGCTTGCTAGTACCGTTGTGGCTTCCTTGAGGGCACCTTGATCGAGCAGTTGCTCCACTGCTTGTTGCCCTTGGGCTAAGGCCCCTTGATTGAAGTAGCCAATAGCGGCTGCGGTTACGGAAGTGGAAACATTGGGCGCGGGAGTGCTCGCTACGGGAGTTGTAGTAGGTGTAGAAGATTTGATGACCGGGGATGGGCTGCTAGTCGGTGTTTGGGATTGAAATGTCGGCGGGCGTACCATGCCCAAAAATTCTGGCCAGAACCACCCAATCAACAGCACCAGGGTCGTGGTAGCTGCCCCTGCTAAGACAGGGAAAATAAATGGGATTTTTTTGGTGGGGGGACGGGAGGTACGTAGGTTGGATGGACGAGGCTCAACAGGAACTGGACGGGGAACTGAGGCAACGCTAGAGGAGCTAGGGGCAGGATCTGCCGTAGAACGGTCAGCGATCGCAGCGGTATCTGTGGTCGTGGGAGCGCGACGAGGGACAGTATCCGCAACGACGGAAAAATCACGGCTAGGGCGAGGGGGTGGAGTGGCCGGATGGGACGGCTGATAGGTTGCCTGATAGCTGGCGCGATCGCGCAGGATGGCTGCCAAGTCTACATGCTTATAAATCCCTGCTACCCAATCTGAATAGGAAACACAGCGAACCTGACTAAACTTCTGAACTTTCCAGCTCGCGTTATTGAAACTATGGAGATGGGGCGTATCCGGGTTACTGTCAGCATCAGCGGCGACCGTCGGGGGACGGTAGATGGGACTTTTCGGTAAGTCTAGGGAGGATTTGGAGGAGATGACCGGGGGGCGGATAGAGTCTGCCCTGGCTTTGTCTACTGGAGGAGTCTGGTTAGCCTGGGTCGTCGCAACCGGACGATCTTCCTGGGTGGAGTCAGTATTCGTATCCAGGCTAGAGAGTTGGTGAATCAGATTAGCAACCGATGTATCCTGCTGATAACTGGTTACTTCCTCGTACTCTAAATCATCAATCAGATCCGTTAAGTCGTCATCATTGTCATCAGGCAGTGGCTCCTCTGCTAACTTTGCCAATTGATTCCACGAACTCAAAACCTCAGCCTGATCAATGGCCTCAGTTGCAAACGGAGTCTCTAGGGCAGATGCTCCGTTGAAGGCTTGGTCTCCCTGGTTCAGGTTCAAGGGTTCTTCAACGGCAGGCTGGCCCGTGGGATGCAGGGCATTCTGGAGCCAGCGATCGCTTTCAGGGTTAGGGTGTTGAGTGGGGTGCGATCGCGCCTGCACTGGCTCAGCCCCCAACTCTGCGACTGGAGTCCCAGTGGCGATGAGATAGCCATCAAATTCTGCGTGTAAGTACAAAATCGGCAGTGCCCAATACAACTGGTGGGAGCCATAGGCCGAAACCAACCCCTGCCGCGCTCGACTTAAGCTCAAGTCAACGGGATACCCCTGCTTCAAATTTCGATAAAACAATTGGGTCAGGGTTAAAGCCACCTCATCCGGAATGCGCCCCGCCATCGCCAACACGCCCGGAACCCCACGCCTGACTAAAGCCTCGGCTAGGTTCCGTTCTTGTCCCTCGTCATTGGCCTCGGAAGTGGCGGTATAGGCCCCCCGACAGGAATTAAAGACCACCATGCGAATGCCGTTATTAACCAGGAGTCCGGCTAAATCATCCCCGCTCAAGGTTTCGGTTAAACCCGTTCGGCGGCTGACCAAGAAAAGATTGCCACCCGTCGCAGCGAGATTACTATGTCCAGCATAGTGGAGCACCTGGTACTCCCCTTGCTCTAGGGCTTGGGTTAGTTGGGAGCGATCGGGTTGCTCTAGCAGGGTCAGTTGCATGCGTGGCGTGGCACTCGCACCTTCCCCATTCCCAGATTGGCTCTGTAACTCCTGCTGGAGTTGCAGTCCTTCTCGTTTCAGGGCCAAATTTTCCTGGTCTGTAGGGGCGGCAATCACCATCAAAATTTTGAGGGTGGGGGCAGTGGTGGCACGATTCTGACGTTGATGACTGGTAACACCGGGCAGTTGCAGGGGTAAAACTGTGTGGGTGAGGGTGGGATAATAGCGAGAAAAGACCAGATCTGTGCCAGTAGCGATCGCCCGATTACCTGCATACAGCACTTCCCAAGGCAGGCGGGGTAACTTAGAACCTTTCAGCCCCAGACGCAACCGCAACACCTCCCGACGGTGGTGGGCAATGCCCTGGGCAGTCATCCAGCTATCCCGAATCGTATCTTGAAA
>JAYKHH010000379.1:0-5767 GCA_035285265.1 Leptolyngbyaceae cyanobacterium
TGCAGGTGAGAATTCCCCCTCCCGGCACGGGGAGGCACCAAGATCAAAAAGGTCGAGGAGGATTGATCTTTTGGCAGGATGACCACAATTACATCACGGTCAGTACTTGGCTAGATGACTGGTATCAAGGGGCTTCAATTTCATCCTTTTTTTATTTGAAGGGGTTTGAGGAGCTTTACGATGCCGTATGGACAAATGTGGGCAGTCGTGTTTACTGGGGCATTCCCTATCTATTGCGGGTTGTATTTGATGGTCTTCACTTTCGGGCCTACGTGAATCAGGACCCAGTTCTTTACCGAGCTTTAACAGATGTTTATAAACATACGAAGCCTCTCTCAATTAACCGAGTTGGAATTGTAGCCAACTGGGAATGGGGGGATGATACGGGCAGCATCTTCAGCGACTTTATAGCCAAAGCGTAAATGCAATCTTGCCCCCCTTTTTATAGGCGAAGCCTTCCCGCAGGGTAGGGGGGTAGGGGGGATCTCCGGTTAGGCTCGTGAATCAAGGATCTCTAGTGTGGCCCGCGACTCCTAGGATCCCCCCGCCCGACCGGCACCCCCCTTAAAAAGGGGGGCTTTAAGGTAAAAGTTGTTCATTATTTATTATTAATAGTTCAAAGAAGGATTTAAGCTATGACAAGCCAATTACTATCTCAAAATTCTAAGCAAGTCCCCCCCCAGGTACCTTTGATGGCGTGTCCAAGTTGTGGTCATCCCCATCTATCGGTTTTTTATCAACTCAAAAAAATCCCGGTTCATAGCTGCTTAATGATGCCCAGTCAGTCAGCAGCCCTAGAGTTTCCCTGTGGCGATATTGCCCTGGGTTTCTGCCCCCATTGTGGTTTTATCACCAACCTAGACTATGACCCTGCGGCCCAGGATTACTCTCCTATTTACGAAGACCAACAAAGTTTCTCGCCCACCTTTAATGCCTTTGCTCACGATCTCGCCACCCGCTTGGTGAAAAAATACGATTTATACGACAAAGATATTGTAGAAATTGGGTGCAGCAAAGGAGATTTCCTGTTGCTTCTGTGTGAACTGGGCAACAATCGCGGCGTGGGCATTGATCCGAGCGCGATCGCCAATCGCGTCCAAAGTGAAGCATCGGGACGAGTACAGTTTATTCAAGATTATTATTCAGAACGCTATAGCCATTATCGTGGCGATTTTATCTGCTGCCGTCATACCCTGGAACACATTCAGCCCACGGCAGAATTGGTAAGAACGGTGCGAAATTCCATCGGCGATCGCCTCGACACAGTTGTCTTTTTTGAAATCCCCGATGCCACCCGCGTTCTCCAAGACCTAGCATTTTGGGACATTTATTATGAGCACTGCTCTTACTTTACCCCTGGATCTCTGGCGCGCTTATTTCGCGCCTGTGGGTTTGAAGTGGTTGATCTAGCAAGGGATTATGGCGATCAATATCTACTGATTGAAGCCCGACCCGTTCAGATTCCTTCCAACCAGATCCATCCCCTAGAAGAAAGGGTGGAGCAGGTCGCTAAGGATGTGGAATATTTTGCCACCCATATTCAAGCGCAGCTTAAGTACTGGCAGCAGTACTTAGAGCGGCTCCAAATTCAAGGGAAACGAGCTGTGGTGTGGGGGTCGGGTTCTAAGTGTGTGGCCTTCCTCACCACCTTGGGCACCCAGGACAAAATTCAGTACGTGGTCGATATCAACCCCTATCGGCACGGCAAGTTTATCCCAGGTGTGGGCAAGGAGATTATGTCACCGGAATTTCTGCGGGAGTATCAACCGGATCAGGTGATTGTGATGAACGCCATTTACTGCGATGAGATTCAACAAATGTTGGATCAAATGGGTGTCACGGCAGAGGTGATTTCAATTTAGGAGGGTATAGGTTGCCCCATTAACACCAAAGCCCCCTTTTGATAGACGAAGCCTTCCCGTAGGGTAGGGGAGTACCGGTCGGGCGGGGGGATCCTAGGATCCGCCACCTAACCAGAGTCCAAGCCCCCCTTTTTAAGGGGGGTGCCGGTCGGGCGGGCGGATCCTAGGATCCGCCACCTAACCAGAGTCCCAGCCCCCCTTTTTAAGGGGGGTGCCCGGAGGGCGGGGGGATCCTAGATTTGCGAGCCACACTAGCGATCTCAGAACTCGCAACCTAACCGGAGATCCCCCCTACCCCCCTTAACAAGGGGGGCAAATTAGATCTCTCCTTATGAAGGGTGCCGGTCGAGCAAGAGGATCCTAGGACTCGTGGCGAGAAGAACAGACCCTGAACGATCGCCCTCACCGGAGATCCCCCCTTGATCCCCCCTTAACAAGGGGGGCAGATCAGAGGGACATGAATCCAGATTTCTTAGCAAGAGGATGTAGAGATCGTGAAGATCGCCTTTGTCTGTCAGCCTCTAGATGACGTAATTCCACCCTTTCAAAATTCCTTAGCGATCTGGACCTGTGAAGTTGCCCATCGCATCTCCCAAGCCTGTGAGGTAATTCTCTACGCTAAAAGCCGACTGCGGAGAAAGTCCAAACAGGAGCAGGGCGTTAGTTATCAGTTTATTCCAGTCTGTCTAGATCAACTATGGCTAGAACTGCTAGAACGATTGCCAATTTTTAAAAATCCGCGATCGCCCCTTTTAGCTTCTCGTGTCTATTATCCAGGTTATGCCCTGCAAATCGCCCTTTCTCTGCGGAAACAGCGGTGTGACGTCATTCACATTCACAACTTTTCCCAGTTTGTCCCGATCATTCGGGCCTTTAACCCTACCAGCAAAATCGTCTTGCATATGCATGGCGAATGGCTAACGCAATTAGATCAAAGACTGCTAGAAAAGCGCCTGTGCCACGTTGATTTAATAGTAGGTTGTAGCGACTTTATTACCCAGCAAGCACGGGAGCAATTCCCGCAATTTGCCAACCGTTGCCAAACCCTGGTGAATGGGGTCGATATTCAACGGTTTATCGCAGCTTCTACTCCTCAGAACCCTGAGCAACAATCCCCCGATCGCCAGATTCAAAAATTATTGTTTGTCGGTCGGGTGTCTCCTGAAAAAGGGGTACATACCCTCTTAGAAGCCTTTCAAATTGTTGCTGCTAGCAATCCTAAGGTTTACCTCAAAGTTGTCGGATACATCGGAGCCCTCCCCTACAACTTTGGGATTGCCCTCAGTAATGATCCCAAGGTTCTAGATCTGGGTGTGTTTTACCCCGATCGCTGGAATGCATATCTTGCTCACTGGCAGCAGGTTTCCAGGTTTGCAGATCGGGTAGAGTTCACCGGAAATATTAGACATTCCGAGTTGCCTGACCATTATCGAGAGGCCGATCTGCTAGTCTTCCCTTCTATTTGGCCGGAACCCTTTGGGATGCCCTTGGTAGAGGCGATGGCAGCGGGACTGCCGGTGATTGCCACACGGGGGGGGGCTTTCCCAGAAATTGTGGAGGAGGGGAAGACGGGTTTATTAGTCGAACGCGGGGATGCCAAGGCACTGGCGACTGCGATTCTGAATTTACTTGCTGATACAGACTTAAGACGCTCGATGGGAGCAGCGGGACGGCAACGGGCGATCGCCCGGTTTTCCTGGCAACCCATTGTGGAAACCCTACTGTCTCATTACAAGCAACTCTGCAACCCTTCCACGGTTTCAACAGGTCAATCCCATGACTATGTAGCAGGTACCTTTACGGTTTAGCTCCATCCAACCTTAACTTCAACGCCCATGTTAACTGCCCAGCCCACGATCTCCGTGATCATTCCTGCCTATAACGCTGAAGGGACGATTTTAAAAACAATTCAATCTGTTCAAAAACAAACCTTCTCAGATTTTGAGTTGATTGTGATTGATGATGGTTCCAACGATGGCACCTTAGAGCAGTTGAGCACCATTCCCGATCCACGTCTGAAGGTTTTTTCCTACCCCAATGGTGGCGTAGCGATCGCTCGTAATCGAGGTATTGCCCATGCCAAAGGGGAATTTATTTCCTTTCTAGATGCAGATGATTTATGGGCGATCGACAAGCTAGAGCTACAACTGCAAGCGTTAAGGCAACAACCCGAAGCCGGGGTTGCCTATAGCTGGACTCATTTTATTGAGGAAGATGGCAATTTCTTTTTCAAAGGTGAGCAAACCTCATTTGATGGTCATGTGTACGATAAGTTACTGTTTGGGAATTTCCTGAAAAGTGGTTCCAATCCGCTGATTCGTAGGCAGGCGATCGAGTCGATCGAAGGCTTTGATCCCACCTTGCCCCCGGCTGAGGATTGGGATTTTTATTTGAGGTTGGCAACTCACTGGCCTTTTGTGGTTGTTCCTAAACCGCAGATTTTTTATCGTCAAGTTTCCAAATCTGCGTCGTCTCAAGTTAAAGCGATGGAAGAAGGCTCGTTGAGGGTTTTGCAAAAGGCATTTCAAAATTCAACTCAAGACCTACAGAAACTGAATCCTAAAATTTTGGCCCATCTCTATCAATTTCTAGCTCATCTCTATCTAAAGCGTTCTCTGAATCGAGAGGGTGTTCAGCAAGCAACCCACAAGCTCAAGGTTGCGATTTCCCTACATCCTTGGATTTTATTGGCTAGCAAAACCCAAATTTTAGTAGCCAAGCTGTTGCTTATCTATTTGCTCCCTAACCAGGTTTCCCGCTACATCCTGCAAGTGCTGAGTAACATCCACAGGATCTCCACCCACTGGCTCGATGAGAATAAAGCAAGCTACCCCTAAGAATTTTCGGTGGCCCAGGCAAAATATCTACCGTAACATCAGCCTCCAAGGTCAGCGCACCTGCGGGAAGGGCGAAAGAAAACCTTCCCATTTCCGGCTCGACCCAGGTTTCTAGGAGAACGTTTTCTGAGGAGTTCGACGAAAGGTTTTTTAGGAGGCTTTCGCTCCGCGAAAGCCTCCTAAAAAACCTATTTTGCCTGCGTGAAGCGCACGCAAAATAGGGCTATCGAATTCACGTTACCTTAACAAGTTGCGATGGGTGGGCGTTACTGACTGTGGGGAAAGCAATAGGGGCAATTTCTCAGAACAGTTGAATATTTTGTTTCAAATAATTAAAATAATTCGGGTTGGAGAAGATGGCGCTATGCGCCATCTTCTCCAAGCTTTTCTTGACTTAAAGTGGGATGACTGTCAGCCTGGGATTGGGTCAGATGCATCACTGCTCCTACCAATTCTTCGACTGGGATCGGCTTCGGTAAAAATGCTTGAAACCCTGCCGAGCGTAATTTTTGTACTAATTGATCTTTGGCGACATGGGAAAAACGGCCTGTGATTGCTATGGCTGGAGTATATCCCCCGTAATCAGCTTCCCTCGCTCTGAGCTTTTGTAGGAGAGAGAGTCCCGTTTCACCCGGTAGTGCAAACTCTGTAATTAAAACATCAAACTTTTCCACCTCCAATATTGCCCAGGCTAGATGAGCTCTGTTAGTCGTCGTCACCTTAGCCCCCTCTAACTCCAGCATCATCTGATAGAGGTAGGCTACATCGGCATACGCTTCCACAATTAAGATCTTGACACCCGTAAGTAGAGCAGTTTCGTGCATGAGAGGTACTACATTTTGCTCACGTTAATCACTCCTGTCATTAGAGTTATCAGTGCTACCAGAATAATTATGCAAATCCCCTGAAAATTCAGTATCCTGCTGGTATTCACTACTCAGTAGATCCGGCAGGTTATGGGTTTAGGGAATTTTTCCAAGAGATATACTGTCGTAGGAGCATAAAGCTTTGCGCCCCTACAGTTCGCATACCCGGAGACACCGCTGGATCGGTTCTTTCCTAAAAATT
>JAYKHH010000380.1:0-3956 GCA_035285265.1 Leptolyngbyaceae cyanobacterium
ACCTGTGCCTGAATCGCCTCAGCTACCTTGAGTGCTCCCTCTAAGTCTGTATTAGGCAGGATCACCGCAAATTCTTCTCCACCGTAGCGGGCCACTAAGTCAGCAGGACGTTTCACAACCTTGCTGAGAATCCTCGCAACACTCCGCAAACACTCATCTCCCCCTAAGTGCCCATAGGTATCGTTGTAAAGCTTGAAAAAATCGATATCGACCATAATGATGGATAAAGAACCTTTTTCCCGTGCCAGCCTTTTCCACTCTTGCTCGATATATTCATCAAAACAGCGGCGGTTCGCAACCTGAGTCAGTCCATCAATATTGGTGAGATGTTTTAATTCTTGATTTGCCTTTTCTAATTCTTTGATCAGTGCCTGAATCTGCTTGGCCTGGGCAGATTGCTGAAGTAGACGACGCACCCGTTGGCGTAAAACGGCCCAGTGAATTGGCTTGGTGACATAGTCGGTCGCACCCGATTGAAAGGCTAAATCAACGGAGTCTTGGTCGTCTAACCCCGTGATTAAGAGAATGGGTACCTGCTCAATTCCGGCGAGGGTTTGCAATTCCCGGCAACAGGTAAATCCATCCATGACGGGCATACTCGCATCTAACAGCACCATGTCAGGCTGGAGTTGCGTGTAAGCCGTTAAGCACTGGGAGCCATCTTCTGCCTCTTCAACTCGATACCCATCTTTCTGCATAACGGTGCGTAGTTGTAGCCGCATGAATTTATCATCATCAACAATCAGAATCAGAGGGGCAGCTTCTGGAATCTCGCTCATGTTAGGGCTCCTTACTATGAATTGATTGTTGTAAAGCAGCCTGAACACGAACATACTCCTGTTCAATTTGGGTAATTAACGCTAATAGGGAAGATTCGTGCTCTACTCCTGAACTGCTCTTGCTTTCTAGCTCCTGGCATAGGGTTGTCAAATGCATCGCACCTAAGCTGGCACTACTTGATTTGAGGGTATGGGCGGAGCGTTGCAGTCCTTTAAAGTTTGCCTCAGAAAAGGCTACTCGCATTCCTTGCACTAAACTGGGCGATTCTTCGCAATAACAAGTGAGTAACATTGCCAATGCGTCCGGGTCATAGTCGAGGGTTTGACGTAACTTCTCTAGGATCTGAAGATCGATCGCCGCAGGGACAGCGGGGGCTTCCCCTGAAATGGGCTTTTGAGTAATTGGCTTTTGAGTAAAGGAGACTGGCATCTGTAGCGGTGGGACTGCACGCATCCCTGAACATTGACTGAGGACTTGACTCAGAGCTTCGACACTAATGGGTTTACTAATAAAGTCATCCATCCCAGCATCCAAGCACTGTTGCCGATCTTCCTGCATGGCATTAGCAGTTACGGCAATAATGCGAGGCCGCTGTTCAGAAGTCCACTGCTGACAAAGCTGCTGGGTGGTACTTAAGCCATCTAGCTCTGGCATCTGTACATCCATTAAAATCACATCGTAGGAACGATTTTTTAACGCCTCCAAAACTTCTAGCCCATTGGCTACCACATCAGCCCGGTACCCTAGTTGTTGAAGGAGCAAAAGAGCAATTTTCTGATTAGTAACATTATCCTCTGCGATCAAGATGCGTAAAGGTAATGTTTCTGCTAGAGGTCGCTTAGCTGGGGATCGTAGTTGCGTTGTAGCGTCTGTCCTTGACTCAGGATCCAATGCCTGTAGAATAGCCTCGTAAAGTTTGCCCTGTCTAATAGGACGCTTGAGATAAGTTGTAAAGTGACCGGCAATAGGTTCTATATCCTGATTAGAGAGGTGATAAGCAGTCAGCAGAATTAAGGGTAAGTGGCAATAGTTGGGCAGTTGATGAATCTTAGTTGCGAGAATGCCGCCATTCATGATCGGCATCATCCAATCTAAGATGGCTACATCTACAGAAAAACCTTGGTTTAACCACTGGAGAGCATCGGCTCCGGAATTGACGCAATGGGGAATCATGCCCAACGATTGGGTCTGCAGCCGTAATAGTTTCCGATTAATGGGATGATCATCCACAATTAAAACCCGTTTACCACTCACATCTATCGGAGGAGACAGCAAATTATAAAAGGAAGTATTGGGCTGGTTGACAGGAACAGGCAACAATACTGTGAAATAGAAGGTCGATCCTTGCCCTATGTGGCTTTCTACCCACATTCTGCCGCCCATTAATTCACTTAAGCGGAGGCAGATGACTAATCCCAAACCTGTCCCGCCATATTGACGGGTGATGGATGCATCTACCTGACTAAAGGGTTTAAACAACCGATCCATTTGATCGGGGGCAATGCCAATGCCAGTATCTCGCACTGCAAACTGCAATTCGTATAGGGCTGGCGATTCTGAACTATGTTTGCTGACAAGATGGCTCGTAACCTCAACCACTACAGTCCCAGCCTGAGTAAATTTGATCGCATTACTGAGCAGATTGACTAAAATTTGTCGGAGGCGTGCCACATCCCCAACCAGGATTCCTGGAGTGTCCGGCTCTACTATGTAGGAAAGCCCTAACCCTTTTTCTTGGGCCTGAGTTGCCAGTAACTCTAGCGAGTCCTCGATACAGATTCGTAGGTTGAAGGGGTATAACTCTAAACTTAACTTGTTGGCCTCAATCTTAGAGAAGTCTAGGATCTCATTGATGAGTGTGAGGAGTGTATTACCACTATGACGAATCGTTTCGACCAGATCCTGTTGCTGGGGCGTTAGGGCGGTATCCAGCAGCAATCCAGTGATACCAATGACTCCATTCATAGGAGTGCGGATCTCATGGCTCATGGTGGCGAGAAAACGGCTCTTTGCCTGGTTGGCTGTTTCTGCCAGTTGTTTTGCCTGCTGAAGATGGAGTGCTTCACTTTGGAGTTGTGCGTTAACTTCGCTCAACTGTTGAGTGCGCTGAATGACCTGTTGTTCTAAGGTTTTATTGAGGTCTTGGAGTTTCTGTTCTGAAAGCTTTGATTGGGTGATGTCCCGCAAGACTAAAACAGCACTTGCAGAATCATCTTCTGTAGTTAGGTTGCTATCAATTTCGATAAATGACCAAGCGATTTCTAGAATCAGGGATTGGTTAGATTGCTGAAATTCATATAATTGCTTGCCATTACTTTTTGTTTTGAGAGCAGTCATGGCAGGATGGTCGCTATCAGGAATTTCCTGTTGATTGAGGAGTAAAGGCAATTGATCCCATAGGAATTTTCCAAGAACAAACAAACGACCTCGATTGAGAAGTCGCTCAAAGGAACCGTTACACCATTTAATTCTTCCCAGACCATCTGTCCAAACAATGCATTCCTCAACTACGCTGAGAGCAATTTCCATTTTGCTCAGCGTTGCCCGTAGCTGGTTCACTAAGGCATCATCATCGGCCTGAACGTATTGAGCAAAGGTGGGATGAACATTGCTGGTTGCCCGTTGCTGGTTTGCTAAGGCATCAGGATCGACCATTTTGGTTATTAAATCTTACAAAAATCATACTATGTCAAGGGACGCAAGGATGCAGCAAAAACCCACTGCCCTTCTTGTTTCTCGGCAATAATGAAATGCTCTGATTCAATTTCTTGATTATTTTTAGTAACTGCTTTGAGATGTAATGGATGATTAAGGATAGTAGACTGCCCGGTGGCAGAAAAGCGAGCAAACCCTAAATGATGGGAGTCTCGAAATAAGTCGGGCAGAATGATCGTCAATGGCTGATTAATGATTTCTTGGGCACTCCAGCCAAACACTGTTTCAAAATGAGCATTGACATCAATTACAATTCCCCGATGATTTGCCACAATTACGGGAAGATAGCTGAGCTTTAGCTGTTCAATGCTTGGGAGTGGTTCTGTCACTTTTACTATCTGTAGTAAATTTTAGATTTTATAGACTTAACGTGATGTGCAACTAATTCTTGCCCCCCTTTATAAGGGGGGTAAGGGGGATCTCCTCCGAGCAGTGCTATGAAGAGATCCCCCTCAATCCCC
>JAYKHH010000381.1:0-8587 GCA_035285265.1 Leptolyngbyaceae cyanobacterium
AGTCTGGTAACTTAAGCCATCGAATTGATAGCTTTCATGGCCGGGATGACCTACGGATTGCCCTAGAGAAAATCATGGCAACCTACACCTACTCCATTAAGTGAATGCTCATTCAGTGAATGCTGGTTGGGGATGCTGCCCATTCCAACCGTGGCCGAGGAGCTGCTTAGGCATCAACCGTTGAATTTCTAGGAGTCTGCGGCGTAGGTCAGCTTATGCTGCAGGCTTTTCATATTAGGTTTCACAAACCACCCTTGTTACTCACGGAGTAGTAGCGTTAATAGTTTTAGATCGCTGTCAAGTGGGATAACGGTATATCTGCTGGGTAACTCTGTTGGTCTTGCTCTCGATGCAGCAACCGGTTGATCGCTTGATCCATTAATGACAATCCTTGCTCCACGGACTCAATTAAGCACAACTGCCCCCTCAGTTCTGCTGCTCCAGCAAAGTTTTTGGCATACCAAGTCATATGCTTCCGAGCTTGCCGAACGCCGCGATCGCCCTTATATTCCCATAGAGCCTGCAAATGTTCGCGCGCACACTCAAGCCGTTGGACTGGTGTGGGAGGTGCTTTTTCTTCTCCAGTCTTCAAAAAATGGTCAATCTCACCCACTAAAAATGGATAGCCTAGGGTACCCCGTGAACACATGACTCCGTCGGCTCCAGTTTTCTCTAAGCACTGAACGGCTGCCTCCACTGAGAAAATATCTCCATTGGCAATCACAGGAATGGATAGCACTTCCTTGACGCGACCAATCCATTCCCATTTAGCAGAACCGTTATAGCCCTGGGCACGAGTTCTGGCATGAACAGTAATCATCTGTGCCCCTGCATCCTGCATTCGTCGGGCGAACTCTAGAATATTAATCTCATTCTCTGTCCAACCAATCCGGGTTTTAACCGTTACTGGCACATTAACAGCGTTAACCACAGCTCGGACAATGTGCTCAGCCGTCTCCGGTTCTCGCAATAGGGAAGAGCCACCGCCATTTTTGGTGATTTTATTCACCGGACAGCCCATGTTGATATCCACGGTATCCGCCCCTTCGGCAACGGCCTTCTGGGCAGCTTCGGCTAGAAAATCAGGGCGACAGTCAAATAACTGAATACTGATCGGTCTCTCATCAGGACTCACTTCCATAATCTTGGGCAATTGATTGACGTAATGTAGCCCCGTCGCATTCACCATCTCGGTATACATCATTGAATCAGGAGCATAGCGCCGAACCAGGCGACGAAATACCAGATCCGTTACCCCTGACAAAGGGGATTGTAAAACTCGGCTTTTTACTTCAAAAGATCCAATATTGAGGGGACTTGCGAGTCTAGATTGGAGAGCCAAGGAAAGGGAAGGCATAACGAAAATTGCAGCAAACTTATTTCTTTAATTTACTAGACAATCTCCCATCAATTGTCTATAGTATTTAATTGTCGCTAAAATTCGGCAAAACCAACAAAGCCCTTTGTGGATACTCAGCAAAGTCTTGCTAAAGTCCGGGCTCAAGCAGGTAGAGTTAGCACCAATGCTCTGCCTCTCGAAAAATTCACAAAACCAACCCCTGAATATACCAAGGCTTCCAAACCCTAAGCTGTTGCTAGCTTGAGGTTTCATAAGTCTCTGGAAAAGTTCTATGGAGCCAACTATATAGTCATAAAAGTCTATATTCGGCTCTCTTGTAGTGTGTATAGAAAAGGAAACCAGGCACTGTGTCCGTCGGCATTCTTGGCACCAAACTCGGCATGACTCAAGTCTTTGACCCTACAGGAAAAGCAATTCCTGTCACCGTGGTTCAGGCGGGGCCATGTATTGTTACACAGATTAAGACGGCACAAACGGATGGCTATACTGCCATTCAGGTGGGCTTTAAAGAGGTAAGAGAGAAAACCCTAAATAAGCCTTTATTGGGTCATCTTGCTAAATCGAATGCTTCACCTGTTCGCCACTTACATGAATATCGTTTAGAGAATGTAAGTGAGTTTGAATTGGGACAGCAAATTACTGCAGATGCTTTTACTGCAGGTCAGGTTGTTGATGTGGTCGGCACCAGTATCGGTCGTGGCTTTGCTGGTTATCAAAAGCGCCACAATTTCAAGCGAGGCCCCATGGGGCACGGCTCTAAAAACCACCGCCAACCCGGATCTACGGGTGCAGGGACAACTCCAGGTCGGGTTTATCCTGGTAAGCGCATGGCAGGTCGTTTAGGAGGGACGCAGGTCACCATCCGCAAATTGACCATTGTGAAAGTGGATGCTGAACGTAATGTATTGCTGATTAAGGGAGCAGTTCCTGGCAAGCCAGGTGCTTTGCTCAACATCATGCCTGAGAAAAAGGTAGGTCGTTAGTCATGGTTGACTGTGTAGTTAAGGATTGGCAAGGTGAGGAAGTTGGGCAAACTTCCCTAGACTTGCGAGTTGCAAAAGAAGCCAGTGCTTCTCATATTGTTCACCGAGCTTTAATTCGGCAACTAGCCAATGCCCGCCAGGGTACTGCGAGTACCAAAACCCGGGCTGAAGTCAGAGGGGGGGGTCGCAAACCCTGGCGGCAAAAAGGTACGGGTCGGGCACGGGCGGGTTCTAATCGCTCACCTCTATGGAGAGGGGGTGGTGTAATCTTCGGGCCCAAGCCTAGGGATTATACGATCAAGATGAACCGTAAGGAGCGACGTTTGGCTCTCCGAACTGCCTTCCAAAGTCGGATTGCTGACTTGGTTGTAGTTGAGGACTTCTCCGAAAAACTGCCTCGTCCTAAAACCAAGGAACTGGTACAGGCAATGTCTCGCTGGGGAGTTAATCCAGAAGCTAAGATACTCCTGATTTTGCCAGAAAAAATCGAAATGGTTTACTTGTCAGCTCGTAACATCGGCAGACTGAAGCTGATTGTGGCGACTAATCTCAATATTTTTGATTTACTTCATGCCGATCACATTGTGACTACAACATCGGCCCTTGCCAAAATCCAGGAGGTCTACGGTGAGTGAATTTAACCCTCGCGCCCTAGCAGACTTGGTGCGTCGTCCAATTGTGACTGAAAAAGCGACTCGGCTCCTAGAGGAAAACAAATATACCTTTGAGGTGCTTCCCCAAGCTACCAAGCCTGAAATCAGGGCAGCCATTCAAGATCTGTTTAATGTCAAGGTATTGGCAGTAAACACGATTAACTTGCCTCGAAAGAAGCGCCGGGTTGGGAAATTTGCAGGTTTTCGTCCTCACTACAAGCGTGCAGTGGTGACCTTGGCTCCAGGAGACTCGATTACTCTGTTCCCAGAAGTCTAGAGATTTTGGATGCTTCGACTTCGCTCACCACAGGTTTTGGATGGTTATTGAGCGCAGTCGAAATATGGATTTTGGATTTATCCCTTAGATTCTTAAATCCCAAGCTTTCGGATGGTTTATTAGTGCAAGTAAGAGTTTGAGTTATGGGCATTCGTACTTATCGACCCTATACCCCTGGTACCCGTCAACGTAGTGTGTCGGATTTTTCCGAGATCACTCGGGCTGAGCCAGAGAAGTCGCTGACCACATCAGTTCATCGTCCCAAAGGGCGAAATAACCGGGGTGTAATCACCTGTCGCCATCGAGGCGGCGGACATAAGCGCCTTTATCGGATCATTGATTTCCGTCGGGACAAGCATACTATCCCTGCCAAAGTAGTTGCGATCGAGTACGATCCCAACCGGAATGCTCGAATTGCTTTGCTCTATTACCAAGACGGAGAAAAGCGTTATATTCTGCATCCCGCCAACTTGGCAGTAGGCACAGTGATTCAATCGGGGCCTGATGCTCCTTTTGAAATTGGTAACGCGCTACCCCTCAGCAACATCCCCTTGGGTACGGGAGTTCATAATGTTGAACTGGTGCCAGGACGGGGTGGGCAAATTGTCCGTGCTGCTGGAGCGGTAGCTCAAGTTGTCGCGAAGGAAGGTGATTTCGTAACCCTGAAGTTACCTTCTGGTGAAGTCCGGATGATCCGACGCGAATGCTATGCCACGATCGGTCAAGTTGGCAACTTAGAAGTTAGAAATATTAGTCTAGGTAAAGCGGGCCGCAAGCGTCATAAGGGCCGTCGTCCAGAGGTGCGCGGTAGTGTCATGAACCCAGTAGACCATCCCCATGGTGGCGGTGAGGGTAGGGCACCCATTGGTAGAAGTGGCCCAGTTACCCCTTGGGGTAAGCCAGCCTTAGGTTATAAGACTCGCAAGCGCAAGAAGCTCAGCAACTCCTTGATTGTTCGGCGACGCCGTAAATCCTCCAAGCGAGGCCGGGGCGGTCGGGAATCCTAGGGACTGGGAATCTGAGATTTTGAGTGATGTAAAATTCACGTTAATTTTGGCAGGTTGATTTTGGAGTTGATTGCATTATGTCTCGTTCCCTGAAGAAAGGCCCCTTTGTGGCTGACCACTTGCTCACTAAAATTGAAAACCTGAACACCAAAGGTGAAAGGCAGGTGGTCAAGACTTGGTCGCGGGCTTCTACCATCCTGCCCCAAATGATTGGTCACACGATCGCGGTTCACAACGGTCGGCAACATGTTCCGGTCTATGTAACTGAGCAGATGGTGGGACATAAGCTCGGCGAGTTTGCTCCAACGCGGACTTTCCGGGGTCATGCCAAGGGAGACAAGAAGGCTCGTCGATAAAGACAATTGGCTGTGTGGCTTATATGCTGTGTGACTTAGCCAACAGCTAATTGCTAAAGGAGAAATTTATGGCTATTGATACGACTGTAGAAACTAAAGCGATCGCCCGTTACATTCGCATGTCTCCCCACAAGGTACGTCGAGTCCTTGACCAAATTCGGGGACGATCCTACCGGGAGGCACTGATTATTTTAGAATTTATGCCCTACCGAGCTTGTGAGCCAGTACTCAAGGTACTCCGCTCTGCAGTGGCAAATGCTGAGCATAATGCTGGACTCAATCCTAGTACTCTTGTGGTCAGTCAAGCCTATGCAGACCAAGGGCCTGTTCTCAAGCGGTTTAGACCTCGTGCCCAAGGGCGTGCCTATCAAATTCGCAAACCCACCTGTCATATTACTGTGGCAGTCGCGCCAGCAGAAGCATAATCTCCAAGTTCTAAACCATACTTTACTGCATCAATTGAGGGACAGATTCCGTGGGACAGAAGATTCATCCAACTGGTTTTCGACTAGGCACAACCCAAGAGCACCGTTCTCGTTGGTTTGCCGATCCTGGTCGCTATCCAGAAGTACTACAAGAAGACTTTAAGATTCGTCGCTTCGTTGAAAAAACCCTCAATAATGCGGGAATTTCAGAGGTGCGAATTGAGCGTAAAGCAGACCAAATTGACCTAGAGGTTCGCACGGCTCGCCCTGGCGTTGTCGTGGGTCGGGGTGGAGCAGGTATCGAGTCACTGCGGGTGGGTCTTCAAGAAGCCCTCGGTAGTGGTGCTCGTCAGATTCGGATCAACGTGGTGGAAGTAGCCCGGGTTGATGCAGATGCTGCCCTGATTGGTGAATATATTGCTCAGCAGCTAGCTCGTCGCGTCTCCTTCCGTCGCGTTGTGCGTCAAGCAATCCAGCGAGCGCAGCGGGCTGGCATTCAAGGAATCAAAATCCAGGTGGGTGGTCGGCTCAATGGGGCAGAAATTGCTCGGACTGAATGGACTCGCGAAGGCAGAGTTCCCCTTCATACCCTGCGCGCTGACATTGATTATGCCTACACTACTGCCCAAACTATCTATGGGATTCTAGGCATTAAAGTCTGGGTCTTCAAAGGTGAGATTATTCCGGGTCAAGAAGAGGAAGCTCCTGCTCCGGCCAACCAACCTCGCCGTAAGCAACAACGTCGTCGCCAGCAATTTGAAGATCGGTCGAATGAAGGTTAAATATCTGTTTAGTACTAAGTCATGTTAAGTCCAAGAAGAACTAAATTCCGCAAGCAACAGCGGGGACGGATGCGGGGAAAAGCCAACCGAGGTAACACTCTGAATTTTGGCGATTTTGCTCTGCAAGCCTTAGAACCAGCCTGGATTACAGCCCGTCAGATTGAAGCGAGTCGTCGAGCTATGACTCGCTATATCCGTCGCGGTGGGCAGATTTGGATTCGGATTTTCCCCGACAAGCCTGTCACCATGAGAGCTGCTGAAACCCGGATGGGTTCTGGTAAGGGTAATCCAGAATTTTGGGTGGCAGTTGTTAAGCCAGGACGAATTCTCTTTGAAATTGGTGGGGTTCCAGAGGCAACGGCTCGTGAAGCAATGCGCCTAGCTGCTTTTAAGTTGCCAATCAAAACCAAATTCATTCTTCGTGAAGCTGAAGTGGTTGGATCAGTTGATGCAGTAGCCCCAATAGTGGAGGAGCCAAGCGATGTCGCTTCCCAAGATTAAAGATGCTAGAGATTTGAGTGACCAAGATCTGAGTGATCAGATTCTGGCAGTTAAGAAACAGTTGTTTGAGTTGCGAATGCAGAAAGCAACTCGTCAACTCGATAAGCCCCATCAGTTTAAGCATGCCCGCCATCGGTTAGCTCAGCTAATGACTGTAGAAGGGGAGCGTCAACAAGCAGCGGCTTCTTCTCAACCCGTTGCACCAAAGGAGTAGGGTTTCATGGCAGTTAAAGAACGCGTTGGCCTAGTCGTCAGCGACAAGATGGAAAAGACGGTGGTAGTGGCAGTGGAAAATCGTGCCTCTCATCCTAAGTACGGCAAAATTGTGGTGCGGACTAAGCGCTATAAAGCCCATGATGAAGAAAATAAGTGTCATGTGGGCGATCGCGTTCGCATCCAAGAAACTCGCCCCCTGAGTCGCACCAAGCGCTGGGCCGTCATTGATGTTGTTAGCACTAATTCAAAAGTTTAGAAACCAGGGAGACCAGACGTGATTCAACAAGAGTCTTACCTCAATGTTGCTGACAATAGTGGTGCCCGCAAGCTGATGTGCATCCGAGTATTGGGTGGCAATCGCCGTTATGCAGGCGTAGGGGATGTGATTATTGCAGTCGTTAAGGATGCAATTCCAAACATGGCTGTCAAAAAGTCTGATGTAGTTCGGGCTGTGGTTGTAAGAACTCGCAAGGGGCTGCGTCGAGATAGCGGAATGAGTATCCGCTTTGATGACAATGCTGCTGTGATTATTAACGCCGACGGCAATCCACGCGGCACACGGGTATTTGGCCCCGTAGCTCGTGAGTTGCGTGATAAAAGTTTTACTAAAATCGTCTCGTTGGCTCCGGAGGTACTCTAATGGCAGGAAAAAGCCAAAAGCAACCCGTTCGCTACAAAATGCATGTAAAAAAAGGCGACACTGTTCAAATCCTGGTTGGCAAAGATAAAGGTAAGGTTGGGGAAGTTTTGAGTACCTCACCTAAGACTAGTCAAGTCATTGTTAAAGGGGTCAACATTAAAACCAAGCATGTGAAGCCTCAGCAGGAAGGAGAGTCGGGAAAAATCGTCACCGTTGAAGGTGCGATTCATAGCTCTAACGTCATGCTCTATTCCACTAAGCAAAAAGTAGCAAGTCGGATCTCCTATACCTTCGACGATCAAGGGCGGAAGGTGCGGATGCTAAAGAAAACCGGTGAAATCATTGACTAGTTGAGCCTCATTCAGAGTAACCCATTTCCTGACTACGCCCAGGAATGACCAGGATAAACACTATGACAGAAAAACTGAAAACGATATATCAAGAAAAAATCGTCCCTAAGCTGATGGATCAGTTCAAATATACGAACATCCATCAGGTACCTAAGGTGGTCAAGGTGACGGTTAACCGGGGTTTGGGAGATGCCTCTCAAAACGCCAAGGCATTAGAAGCATCCTTGAGTGAACTGGCTTTGATTACAGGCCAAAAGCCAGTTGTAACACGGGCTAAGCAGGCGATCGCAGGATTCAAGATCCGCCAAGGAATGCCCGTTGGGATGATGGTTACCTTGCGATCTGGGCGCATGTATGACTTTTTGGAAAGGCTCATTAACTTAGCGTTGCCTCGCATCCGTGACTTTCGTGGGATTAGCCCCAAAAGCTTTGACGGTCGAGGTAACTACACCCTAGGTGTTAGGGAGCAACTGATCTTCCCAGAAGTGGAGTACGACAGTATTGATCAAATTCGTGGCATGGATATTTCCATCATCACCACTGCCAATACTGACGAAGAGGGTCGTGCCCTCCTAAAAGAAATGGGCATGCCCTTTCGCGAATAATTGAGGCGGTTTTGTAATAGAGGGAGCTATGGCGGCTAACGATACAATTGCAGACATGCTAACGCGGATTCGTAATGCGAATTTAGCAAGGCATCAAACGACGGAAGTTCCGGCGACGAAAATGACTCACAATATTGCCAAAGTTCTGAAGAGCGAAGGCTTTATTTCTGACTTTGAAGAAATTGGAGAGGGTGTCAAGCGCAACTTGATGATTTCCCTGAAATATAAAGGGAAGAATCACCAGCCAATTATCACTGGGTTAAAGCGGGTCAGCAAACCAGGTTTGCGAGTTTATTCCAACCGGAAAGAATTACCACGGGTACTAGGTGGCATTGGAATTGCCATTCTTTCCACTTCCAGCGGCATCATGACTGACCGAGAAGCTCGGCGTCAAGGTGTAGGAGGTGAAGTCCTCTGCTACATCTGGTAATT
>JAYKHH010000382.1:0-9686 GCA_035285265.1 Leptolyngbyaceae cyanobacterium
CCCAAAACCTTGAGTTCCCTGACTCGACTGGCTTCATTTTTTGCTTCAGCATACTCTCCCGTATGCAGTTCAATAAACTTAGCTTTCAGATCCGCAGAGGCCGTAATTTGGCTAGGGCTGGCATTAATAAATAAGCTGACAGGAATCCCCGCATCCTGGAGAGTGGTGACAATGCGCCCTAGACGCTTGACTTGGCCTGCCACATCTAGCCCGCCTTCCGTAGTAATTTCTTCCCGGCGTTCCGGTACTAAGGTAACGTAGTCAGGCTGAATGTCGAGGGCGATCGCTACCATCTCATCCGTAGCTGCCATCTCCAAGTTCAAATGGGTTTGCACCGTCTGCCGCAGCAGGCGCACATCCCGATCTTGAATATGCCGTCGGTCTTCCCGTAAATGCACAGTAATGCCATTCGCTCCCCCTAGCTCTGCAAGCACCGCCGCCGCCACGGGGTCTGGCTCAATGGTTCGCCGCGCTTGGCGAATCGTGGCAATGTGGTCAATATTGACGCCTAGAGTGACTGCCACGTCTTAAACCTCAGCACTTACAACTGTTTGCTCAACAATCATGCCCTTGGATTGTCCTCCTTGCAAAGCACCATACAGGCGATTCAACGCATTCACGTAGGCTAGGGCAGAGGCCACAATAATATCGGTATTGGCTGCATGACCGGAGTAAATTCTTCCCTCATGGCGTAACCGAATGGTGACTTCTCCGATCGCATCAATCCCTGCGGTTACAGACTGCACCGAGAATTCAATCAGCTCATTGGGTAGGTTCACCACCCGATTAATGGCGCGATAGATCGCATCAACGGGGCCAGTCCCGATCGCTGCATCCGTAAGTTCTTCTCCCGTCGGCGTGCGGAGGGTGATGGTAGCGGTAGGACGGGCGCGATCCCCACAGGAAACCTGCACCAGTTCTAACCTAAAGAGTTCGGGAGCTTGTTGAATCTCGTCATTGACAATGGCTTCTAAGTCCCAATCCGTGACTTCTTTTTTCTTGTCTGCCAGTTCCTTAAAGCGTAGAAAGGCTTTGTTCAGTTCTTGATCCGCCAATTCAAATCCTAATTCCTTCAGGCGGGTGCGGAAGGCATTCCGACCGGAGTGCTTGCCCAAAACAATTTGATTGTCTGTGAGACCAATGGATTGGGCATCCATGATTTCGTAGGTCAGCTTATTTTTGAGCACCCCATCTTGGTGAATCCCCGACTCATGGGCGAAGGCATTGGCTCCCACGATCGCCTTATTCGGTTGCACCAACATCCCCGTCAGATTCGAGACCAGGCGCGAAGTTTTGTAAATCTGCCGGGTATCAATCTGGGTCAGGGAAGCTTCAGAGTCTACGGGGCGACCCAAAAAGGGATTGAAATATTGCCGACGCACTTGCAGCGCCATCACCAACTCTTCCAAGGCCGCATTACCTGCCCGTTCCCCAATGCCGTTGATCGTGCATTCGAGTTGCCGTGCCCCTTCCTTAACGGCCTCTAGGAAGTTGGCCACGGCTAAGCCCAAGTCATTGTGACCATGCACCGAGATAATCGCTTGGTCAATGTTGGGGACATTTTGCTTAATACCCCGAATCAAAGCACCAAATTCCCCCGGAGTCATGTAGCCCACGGTGTCAGGAATATTGACGGTGACCGCTCCGGCGGCAATGGTTCGCTCTAGCACTTGGTAGAGAAACTCTGGATCGGAACGCGCCGCATCCATCGGGGAAAATTCCACATCGTCCACAAAGGACTTGGCGTAGGCCACCATTTCTTCAGCGATCGCCAACACTTCCGCCCGTGACTTTTTGAGTTGGTACTCTAAGTGAATATCAGAGGTAGAGATAAAGGTATGAATTCTGGCATGGGCTGCGGGTTTAAGCGCTTCCGCCGCCGCTGCAATATCTTGCCGAATGGCCCGTGCCAAACTACAGATCACGGGGCCATCCTCCAACCCTACCGTCTGAGCAATCTTTTGGACTGCCTCAAAATCCCCTGGACTTGCAAACGCAAATCCTGCTTCAATCACATCAACCCCCAGCCGCGCCAGTTGCTTGGCAATGACCAACTTTTCATCCACATTAAGGGTTGCACCGGGACACTGTTCACCATCCCGAAGCGTGGTATCAAAGATAATAATCCGGTCTTGTTGGGGTTGAGTCTTCATGGCAGAAATCGCTAGCGATAGATGAAGGGATAACTTGTAATAGGACTTTCAAGGCTGAGAGTGATAGACCCTCAGTACCGAGGTTAACATAATGTCTTGGGTCAGAATGCAGGATGGTGAGTGTAGGGGTGCAAAGCTTGCGCCCTGACCGTTCAAGCGGGGAGGCTATAGCCACTGAATCAATTTGTGAACAGTCGTGGAACAGGCATCTTGTCTGCTTGGGTAATGCAGGTAAGATGCCTGCTCCACGGTTCTTGGTTGATTGAATTGCTGTATGCCCTCTCTGACTTTAAGTAAAGCTGTGATCATTCTTCTCAATATGCTCACGAATATCGTTGAGATCAATATAACGATCCGTTGCATTGCGAAGCTCTCTGGCGATCATGCCCTCCGTTGAAACCACAACAATATGGGTACTTTTAGAACGTAATAATTCAATTGCCCGTTCAAAATCTCCATCGCCGCTAAACAAGATGACTCGGTCATATTGCTCAACGGTATTAAACATATCAATAACAATTTCAATATCTAAATTTGCTTTCTGGGAATAGCGCCCAGAGTTGTCGTCGTAGTACTCTTTTAAGATTTTGGTGCGAACTGTATAACCCAAGCTAATCAAGGCATCTCGAAAACCTCGCTGATCTTGGGGATCTTTAATGCCCGTGTACCAGAAGGCATTCACTAACGTGACATCCGTTGGCTTTGTAAAATATTCCAACACCCGCCTAGGGTCAAAAAACCAGCCGTTCTTCTGCTGAGCATAGAACATATTATTCCCGTCCACAAAAATTGAGAGACGGTTAGTTGAACAAGGCATAAAAGAGGAACCTATAAGTTTTATAGAAGTAATTGGTTTTAGATGAGGGAACCTTAACAGTTAGCCGGATTAACCACTAAAAAAGCTGAAGCCTAGATAAAGCTAGCTTCTAGCAGTAGCCCTAAAACCTACATAGTTTTTATTAGTTTTTTTCATAGCCTGACTTTTTCTATACTTCACCCTTGATACAGGCAGGAGTGCCTCTATCTAAAGAGGGATTTGCGTACAGAAATACTATAAGAGACTGGGAGGTATGCAATCAGGTCGATAAGCAGAATCTCTATAGGTTGGTATATTTCAGGTTCAGTCTAGTCAAAATAACGTAAACAAACTAGAAGTTTTACTAAGGGAGCTAATTCTTACATAATTATCTTGATTATAGGAACTTTCGTCCCCAACGATAGCCCTAGCGCTGCAATCTGTTGCGAGAGTAGCCTGTTCCCACATTGTAAATTTAGGTTGCCTTGCCTAGACTAGTAGCATCAACCGCTTTTTCAATCCAGACTTTACATTGCCCTTTAGATCTCCTTTCTAAATCTCTGTCATGGTTCTAGTACTATCCCAGCCCTTGCCCTTGGGTTCCTTCCTGCCCTTCTTGCCCCTCGACAGCTTACTCTCTACCCAAGGGGTGATGGTGATGCTCCTGGCAGCCTATGCCGTTGCCATGTGGATGTTTTTGACCAGTGCCCCTAAGGTGCATACGGTTATGGTGTCTGACCTGGAGGTGGCGCGGCAGTTCTATGAAGGACAGCTAGGGTTGCCGGCTGCGGAAGTGCCGTTGCATTACTACTACAACTATGACCAAACCCTTGGTTCTACCGGAATAGACCCACTCTACCTGTCTACAAATCTGGGAGGCTCTAGTGCAATTGGCTCCAGAGGGGGCGGCACTCCAGAAGGACTGTGGTACCAATTGAAAAAAAATACGCAACTTCACGTCATTAGAGGGGCTAGCTTAGGGGAGAAAAATCGTCAGCGCCACGTTTGTTTTGACCGTGACTGTCTTGAGCAAGTCTTAATACGGGTTCAAACCCGTGGTATCAAGCACAAAATTCGTCGGGAAAAGCCCCTTAACTTTTTAGTCAAGGACATCGAAGGCAATGTGCTGGAGATGGATGAAGTGTCGAGTTAACGTTAGTTCGACGAAAGGGTTTTTAGGAGGCTTTCGCGGCGCGAAAGCTTCCTAAAAACCTATTTTGCGTGCGCGAAGCGCACGCAAAATAGGGCTATCGAATTCACGTCGAGTTAAGGAGATTTGCGTTTCAGTTGCAGGTCATTTTTTCCTAGCAGGAGTTGAACAATTTCCTCAGGGGGAAGGACATAGTGGACTGCATTGAGGGCGATCGCTTCCCTGGGCATCCCAAACACCACACAACTGGCTTCATCCTGGGCAATGGTGAGGCCACCCGCTTGGGCGATCGCCTGGATGCCAGATGCGCCATCTCGTCCCATCCCGGTGAGTAATACCCCGATGGCGGCTCGACTGTAGAAACGGGCAACAGCCCTGAGCATGACCGTAGCGGAAGGGCGATGCCCATCTACTAAATCTGTACTGGCATAGGTAAATCGTCCTTGAGCGTCTAGTTCCAGATGTCGTCGCTCTGGTGCAAAATAAATGTTCCCTGGCACGGGCGATTCTCCCGGTTGGGCAATCTTGGTGGAAAGGGCACACTCAGAACCCAGCCAATCCACTAATCCTTGCAAAAAGCCCTCACTAATATGTTGCGTGCAGATGATAGGCATTGGAAAGTTGGCAGGCAACTGAGTCAGGATGGTCGATAAGGCTTGAGGCCCTCCGGTGGAAGCGCCAATCGCCACAACTCGATAGGGTGACGCAGGGGTGAAGGTGCGTTTGGTGCCCAACACAGGTGAACTGATGGGGGAAGCCGAGGCAATAGGCTGTTGCGGACGTTTGGTGAAAACTGCCACCCCCGATAGAACTTTGATCTTGTTAATCAGATCTCGCTTCGCAAGTTCATAATCTGAAGCTAACCCCGTGCTCGGTTTTGGAAACACATCGACGGCCCCTGCTTCCAAGAGCCTAAAGATATTTTGGGTATTTTCTTTCTGCACAGCAGCGCTGATCACTAAAATCGGGCAGGGAAACTTCGCCATCACCTGACGGGTGAATTCCAGACCATCCATTTCTTTCATGTATAGGTCGGTACAAATCACCCTCGGTTGTAACTTTGGAATTAGCTCTAATGCCTCTCGACCATTCGGAGCCGTACCCACCACCTCAATTTCGGGTGATGAATCCAGGATCCGCTTCAGGATGGTCAAGGCGATCAGAGAATCCTCCACCAACAACACTCGAATTACGGGTTGGTTCATGTAGGGATTTTATTTCAACAGCGTCTGGATACAGATTTCAGCAGTCAGTGGAACAAGACACCTTCTACTGAATTCCTATTCTCACGCTGGAGGGGGCTTCTTGGATAGCAGGGAACCCCTCAAAGTTAAATCGCTACAGATCTATTATCAGGGGCTAGGGGAGGGATGCTGTCCTGATTATCCAATAATCATGGGTTGCCATTAATTGCCTCTGACAGATCGCTCCTTGATTCTGAGGGTCTTCTGACCGATGCAGACTCCGAAGAGGTGGGTTCTGAGGGGGCGGGTTGAGGTGTTTCGGGGCGATTCAGCTTCAGGAAGGTATCGAAGGCATAGTAGGCTAACACATACCAAGGGGCTGCTTCTAATTCCAGGCCATTCCGCATAACTTGCCGGATGGCTAGAGCGGCTAACCCCAGGGGAACTAATAACTGCAAATCAACCTTATAGTCGGTAGCTGAGCCAATGGTTTGATTCCAATTAGAAACGGCATCAGTCAAATCTTGAGCAACTGCGGATTGACTAGGGCGATCGCTGCCATCCCGTTCCATTCCTTGCCCCACCACCACGCCACAGTTCTCTAGGGTGGCGACCAAATCTTGCAGATTCCCCCGTTGAGCATCGTAGTGAACCAACAGGCTGCCTGTTTGGAGATTGGTGCGAACCTCCTGAACGGTAGGACGAGCCTTGAGAGCCTTAGCAAGGCGCGACATTGCTGGAGCAGTTCGCTGCGGCTGAGCAACGCGCAACCGTGCCCGTCCTGGGGTGCTACTCACCACATGAGTCTGTTTCGATGGGGGCATATCTGGTATCAGCCTATGAATTCTACACTCTAGTCTTGAATGGGAATCGACTCTGGAGAGGTTTGGGCAAGGTTAGCGTTTGCTGCTCTCTGCTCCTCCGCTAGTTCAGCTTTGGCCTCTGCCAGGATGTCTTCAAACACTTCGGTCGTTTCTGCCAAGACTTCCTTGCCTTTTTCGTAAACAAGTAGTCCTTCCTTCAAAGCCGTCTTAATTAAGGGCTTACCAATCCCTGACACCACAGGAACCAAAATTGGAGCTAGGACAGCCACGCCAATCCCTAGAGCAATTCCTGTGAAACCCCCATCAAAGTCTTTGAAAATATCGTCCAGTGCCATAGTAGATTTCCCTAATTCCGGTACAGCGTAGACTTAAAAGCATAGGCAAAACTAGCCGCCCCAGAATTGATCCTGAGATAGAATTGCTTCTCCCTATCTAATGGCTCAGCAGGAAGGGTGGGTAGATTTACGCCTAAAACTACTACAACGACTAGAACTTGTGCAGTGGATACGGCAGTTCTAACCCTTGGTTATAAGTTTGGCTAGCTCACAAAATCCTGCTGCCTCAGCCGCAGTCGTCACATACGCGGGTTGATGGGCAAGTTGGTCTGCATAGGCTAAAACATTGGCAACTCCCACCGAAAGCGGAAACTGACTGGTATTGAAAAGACTTTCATCATTGGGGCTATCCCCAACGGTGAGAATTTGATCGGGCCGATAGTTGGGGAAATGTTGCTTGAGAACCTGGAGCAGTCCTGTGGCCTTGTCTTGGTGGAGGGGTTTAATGTGACATTGCACCGTGCTATAGGTAAAACCCCAACCCCAAGCTTGGCAGTGCTCAGCAAGTTGCTGAATTTCGGCTAGGGTTAGCCCTGCCACATCAAAGGTCCAATCCGTGAGGCGAAAACGATTGTCGCTCGACTCTTGTAAATCCGGAAATTTGGCTTGGAGGCGTTGGAATACCTCAGCCAATTGCTGTCGATGCAGCACCAGATCGGTTATTGGGGTTAAGGGTTGGGCTACCGCGCTAGGGGCTGGATAAAATAATCCGCCATTTTCTGCGATCGCCCCCACAACGGGTAGATAATGCACCAATCCACTCACCCATCCGGCAGAACGTCCCGTGATGATCAGCACTTGAATTCCCTGGTTTGCCAAATGATCAAAAGCTTGGAAAAGAGATTGGGTAAACTTACCCTGGTGAGTTAAGGTACCATCCATATCGGTAGCAATAAACCGAATGTTTTGGAAATAATTCTCTGTGGCAGCGGATAATGGTGTAAAAGCCATCGGTTATTTGCTGGGTAATGTTGGTATCTAACTTTGGTATCTAAGCGAAAGATTTAGAATAGGGGGCTTCTGCTCATGACAAAACTGACTCCAGACCAGCGAAACGAGGTTTACCTGCTTGAAGCAGAACGAACTGGAATCCACAAGCCAATTTTGGCAGCTTTGTATCAGGTTCAAAACAAGATGTCCCTAGTAGATGGGGAGACTGGCTTGGGAATTGCCCCTGCCAATCGGATTACGCTCAATGAGGTCAACACTTTTTTAGGTCAGGTGCAGTATGCCGCCAATACCATTCGCAGCATCACTGACAGTTTAATTAATCAAGGCTGGAAGAGCAGTGACTTGTGGAACCCTGAACAGGGGCGCTACACCGATAAGTTTATTCAGAAAATCGCTTGGGGCTATGCCCCTGCGGTCAGTGACCCAACGGGCGCACGCCTAGAAGTTTCGGAGGCGGAAGCCCTGCTCCAGGCGTACCTGATCGATATTGCCACAGACTTTAAGACTGAAAAAGCCCCTCAAAATCTGGCTTATCTAGATACAGCACTCCTAGCGTTTGTCGATCGCATCCCCAATCACTATGTTGGTCTCCCCCACCAGCGTACTGCCCTACTAGAAGCCTTACGCATCTGGCGCAAACTGGATAATCGAGAGATTGCGATCGCCTCCCTCAAGATTTCTATTCCGATCAATACCAGCATTGAAACCTTAGAGGAGTCCTACGTTGACTCCCCTTTACTGCAATTTATTCAGCAAGTGTCTCGCTTTTATGGAGGCTATCCCCATCAACGGGAAGCTCTCCTGCGCTTGGTACAACTGTGGCGGCAATTGGATGCCCGTGAACTGGCGATCGCTGACTTGGAAAAAAGTAATACCCCCGAATCGAGTCCCAAACTAGTTGACCCAGCCCTGATTGCCTTTGTGCAGCGAGTGCCCAACTTTTATCAGGGCAAAGGCGATCAGCGCAACGCCTTAGTAGAAGCCTTTCGGATTTGGCGGCAGTTAGATTCTCGTTCAACCGCACTAATTGCGTTAGGGGTTGATCCCAGTGTGCTTGCCTCCAGTTCAGCAGATCCTAAAACCTTGACCAATACGGCAGCCCAAATTGACCGAGCATTACTGGCATTTATCCGTCAAGTACCCTTTGAGTATCGAGAAACGGATCCCCAGCGAGAGGCCTTAATTAGACTAGTACAACTCTGGCGGGTCTTGCCTGACAAAACCCAAACCATCCAATCCCTCGTGGACGACTTGAAGCGGATGCAACAAGCCCGCCGAAACACAATCGATGCAGCGCCAACCCCCTTGCCCTTGGTGTTACCCAGGCGACCGGAGCGTTGGACTCCCAATAATATTCAAATCTATGCCCCCATTCTGGACAACGGCAGCTTTACCTGGGCAGAAGCCACCCACGGTGGCACTCGAATGCCTCCAGATCAGGCTACGGTGGATGCCATGGTTCGGTTAGCCAAATTAGCCCAACAAGCTCGAGATCGCATTAATCGCCCCTTCCGGGTTACCAGTTGGTATCGTCCGCCAGCGATCAATGCGCGGGCCGGGGGAGTCTCTAATAGCCGTCATATTATTGGGGATGCCATGGATTTTTATTGCGATGGGCTCACGGGCGACCAACTGTATTGGGCTTTAGATCCCTGGTGGCCCGGTGGTTTAGGACGTTATAACCAGTATCCTTACCTTAGCCATATTGATGCCCGGAGCGATCGCGCCCGCTGGTTACGGTGACTGGATCCTCCCAATTAAAATAGATTGGCTAGCGCAATTGGGAGGAAGAATGTTTTGATTGTTTCTCCAAAGGGCACTCTAAAGCTAAACTTCTGACTATAATTCTGACTACAAATTCTGACCACAAATGCGAAAGTCTACGAATTCAGAGCAGGTTTAAGGCTGTACCGGATCATGCAAACGTCCATATTTTCCCTGAAACCCATACTAGCTCAGGCTCCCAGCCCAAAAGTTGCCAACCCAAAAGCGGTCAAGCCCAAAATTGTGGTTCCTCCCCCTTCTAGCCCCTCCGATGAGGCCAATAATCAGAGCTGGCTAATGGTTCCGACAGGGGGACTCTTCATTCTGTTAATTGTGCTGGCCATCAAGTCGCACCTGATTGTGAAAGAACTGGAGAGGACGATCCGGATCGAGAAGCTGAAAAATAAGGAGATCCATAAAAGGCTGAAGTTGGCGGCCGAAAGCATCACCAAAATGGAGAAGAACCCTGATCTGATCCATTCGCGAGATTTCAACCTAGATTATCTTCGACTCCGGATGGCGGAAGAAC
>JAYKHH010000383.1:0-3381 GCA_035285265.1 Leptolyngbyaceae cyanobacterium
ATGCCCACTAGTTGATTGATCATATATCTTCCTGTTTTATCTGCTAAATCTAAGGCTAAGTCGGTGCATAATTCATGGAGACTTAGCAACTGCCATAAAAATCCCCCATGCTGAAAAATGACCGCTGGATTATTGAACAAGCCCAATTAGGAATGATTGAGCCGTTTGAGAAGTCTTTAGTTCGCCAGATTGAAAATAGAAAGGTGATTAGCTTCGGTCTTAGCTCCTATGGTTATGACCTGTCCTTAAGTGAATTAGACTTCCTAGTATTCCGTCACATTCCAGGTACTATCGTAGACCCCAAGCGTTTTAATCCTAAGAATTTGGAGAAGGCAGACCTTCACGAGGACGAAGACGGATCTAAGTATTTTGTAATACCAGCAAATGCTTATGGCCTTGGGGTTAGTCGTGAGCGAATCGCAATGCCCCAGAATGTCACAGCCATTTGCCTTGGTAAGTCTACCCTAGCAAGATGTGGAATTATCGCAAACATAACCCCGATTGAAGCCAGTTGGGAAGGCTACATTACCCTGGAATTTAGCAATGCTTCCAGTGCTGATTGTCGGATTTATGCGAATGAGGGAGTAGTACAGTTGCTTTTTTTTGAAGGAGAGCCTTGTTCAACCACCTATGCCGATCGCAGTGGCAAATACCAGGATCAACCGCAAAAGGTGACTCTCGCTAAAGTCTAAACACTGCCTGGATTAAAATGGGCGAGTTCATCTAAGACCGCGATCGCTGCCAGTTAAAGTATCCCTCCCTGAGATTTTGCAGAAATGGGGTTTGCTGGGATCGCTGCCTATCCCAGTCAGCGGCTGTTTTGCTGAGGATTTCTGAGAAGGCGGGGGAAAGGACTGGCAACTCTGCCAAAGCACTAATTTTCAGGTTTTGCCGCATGGCTAGGGCGATCGCACTAATCATTTCCCTGGCCTCAGCGCCTAAAATATGTGCTCCTAAAATTTCCCCATTACGACGCACTAGGATTTTACAAAAGCCTGTTGTTTCTTCTTGGAGTTGAGCTTGGGGAAGGGTCTTAAAATATTCTCGTAAAACCATCAGATCCTTGCCATAACGTCGTTTTGCCTGTGATTCCGTGAGGCCGACTCGCGCTAATCCGGGCTTAAAAGCAGTTGTCCAGGGGATACCCCGGTAGTTAGCTTTGAAGATAGGAAAGAACAGTGCATTTTTGATCGCTACCTTTGCTTCATAGATGGCAAGGTTGGTTAAGGAATAGGCAGCGATCGCCGCTCCACACCCATAAATTCGGGGGTTCGTAGTTTGCAACTTTGAATTGCAGGTAAGACCGGATTGATCAGCCTTGACCCGCACCGCTGCCAAATTTAATCCGGCGAGATTGGGTTGTCGTCCTGTCGCCAAGATTAGGAGATCGGCTTCCAGGGCTTGATGACCCGCTTGCACCCATTTCTTTTGCTGAATCTGTTTGACTTGAGTAACCTTAGTTCGGCTAAGAATCCGCACCCCATCCGCTTCTAGCTGGGCCTGCACCAACCGAGCGATTTCTGGGTCTTCTTGGAGTAATACTGAAGCACTACTGACAACAAGGGTGACATAGCACCCCCATTGAGCTAAAAGTTGAGCCAGTCTAATTCCCTGCGGATCCCCACCGATGATGATCACATCTTGAGGGGTGTCTGGATGGAGGGAGGCAAGGTGTTGCCAGATGGTTTCCAGGGTGAAATAGTCTGTGGTTGGCAACCCTTCAATGTCTGGAATGGCGGGACTTGCATCCGTCGCAATCAAATAGCCTCGTGCCCGAATCCATCGTTCTGTGACCTCAAACCCCAAATCCGGTTGCTTGGAAAATTGACCACAGCCCTCCAGAACTTCTACCCCCAAGGCTGCTAAGTCTGCAAAGGTCTTGCCCTGATCTGACTCCAACTGCATTGCCTGTTCTATCTGAGCCCAGCTTGGAGACTCCAACCAGCCTACGCTTCGGGACTGCTTGCTTGCAGAACAATCCTGTTCTACCAGGGCCACACGAGCCTTGAGATGGGTTGCCGCGATCGCCGCCTCAATACCGGCTCGACTTGCCCCAATTACCACTAGATCATATTCAAATGCCATGAAAAAGTCCCACCAGAGCGAATGGCTGTTAGCAGCTTACAGAACTTCAGTCAGTGCATCTACTAGCCGTTGGTTATCAATTTCAGTCCGCACCGCTACTCGAAAATAGCGATCGCCCAATTCTGGAAAGCTGAGGCAATCACGAATCAGAATTTGGTGGCGAGTCAGTAATTGCTGTTGGAGTTTACTACTTGGCTGTTCAGAACGCACCAACAGGAAGTTGGCACTACTCGGATGGGGCTTCAGTCCTGGCAGCTTAGTTAACCCTTTGTATAACTGAGTCCGAGCCTGCGCTAACCATAACCAAGTTTGTTTCTGGAATTCGATATCGTCTAAAACGGCTTGGGCTGCAGCCGCAGCGAGGGTATTAATCGGCCAAGGATCCCGCCACTGTTGCCAGCGTCGCAGGCGATCGGGGTGGGCGATCGCATATCCTAAGCGTAACCCCGGTAGGCTGTAGAACTTAGTCAGTGATCTCAAAATCACCAGGTTCGGATAATCTTGTACCAACTTGACTAGGCTGTGTGGTTCTCCTGGCAGAAAATCCATGAATGCCTCATCCACAATCACCAGAGCAAACTGTTTTAGATAGGGCAATAGGCTCTCTTGGGTGAACACCCCCCCGGTAGGGTTGTGAGGATTATTGAGGAGTAAACCCAGGTTATTTTGGATTTTAGATTTTAGATTTTGGATTTTGGATTGTGAATGGGTCGGGGCAATTCCCCCGTGGTTACCCGTCTTGGAGAGATTTTGGATTTTGGGTTCTGGATTTAGGATTAGAAATCTGGGATCTAGGATGGGAGAATTTAACTCCAGATCGAGGGGGCACTGAATAACGGTGGCATGGAAGGCTTCCAATGCTCGCCTATAGTCACTAAATGCAGGAGTAATTAAATAGGTTGCGTCTAGGATAGACAAGTCCCGACCCGCCCAAGTCAGCAACTCTGCTGAACCATTTCCCGGCAGAATCCAATCTCTAGGGATTTGATGCACCTGACTGAGCACGGAGCACAGTTCCCCATAATTAGGATCAGGATAGGCCGTTAGGTTTTGTAGATTGGCTTGAATGGCAGCGATCGCACTAAGGGGAGGCCCCAGGGGATTGATGCTGGCAGAAAAATCTAAAATAGCAGAGGGGGAACAGCCTGCCAGTGTTGCTGCCCAAGCTAAATTCCCCCCGTGTACAGGCCGGATCAAAGTAGATTCTTGCCCGCGAAAAACAGCTATTTGTCTGGTGATACCTTTTCCTTAAACAACTTCCCAGCCGAAAAGGCAGGAACCTTGGTTGCAGGAATC
>JAYKHH010000384.1:0-4903 GCA_035285265.1 Leptolyngbyaceae cyanobacterium
CTGAGCAGGTCATTCCCGGTAAAACTGGTGTTGAAGTTTAAGCGAACCCGATTTACAAATACCGTATTTTGAGCAGGAGCTGTATCTCCTTGGGTGGAGTTATCACCGGAGATGACATCGGTTACAGCAAAAATAGCTTCACCTGCCAGTTTAGTGGTGGTCGAGAATTGCTGGGCTTCTAACTTGGCGGTGCGAGCTTCCAGGGCATCGACGCGACCGCGTAGGGTCGCGAGTTCTGCGGAGAACTCTTCTTGAAGTTTTTGCAGGGTTGCCAAGTCTTCTTTAGTAACGAGATCAGCCGTACCCGATGCAATCAGTTCATTGACCCGATCCAGTGCCGCATTCAAACCAGCCGCAAACTCATAGCGAGTCAAAGCACGATTACCGCGAAACTTACCGTCGGGATAGCCTGCGATCACCCCATAGCGCTCCACTAAGGATTGCAAAGCTTGGAAGGCCCAATCGGTGGGTTGTACATCCGCTAGTTGGGAAACAGAGGTAACCTGGTCAAGGGAGGGAGGAGTGATACCTACAGGTGGGTACGGCTTCAAACCCCCTAAATTCTCACCCGCCTTAGCAGGAGCAACCCATAGAGCGGTAGACATTGCCATGACAACACTCAAGGTCGCTGCTGGGCAGAGGAATAAGAACTTCCACATATCCTTTAGCATTTTAAATTCACTCCTTACACCGAATTAATGACTTGGTTAATGACTTGGTAATGTATCGTTACCGCCTACTCACAGCTTTAGATTATACACTGCGTTTCGATGGCGATCTTTCCGTGGATTTGAAAATATTCAAGAATAAAGTCGCCAATAAAAATACAGGTTTTTTTAAGTATCCAGCAGTGATCCCCAGGACAAAACTCAGTCAAAACCCCTGATCTAAGCAAGAGCTTAGCGTTCTATGCTCCAACCATTTCAGGGTCATGCCCTCACGAAATTATTGCTAAACTCCTGCCGTATTGGACTAACTTAAATCAACTTAAACAAAGGAAGGTAACACAGTATAAAGAGATATGAAGGATCGCCAATTCTTACTTGAATAATTAATGCAAGGAATTTCAAAAGCCTGGGTATTTGAGATAATCAAAAGTATCAGTTTTACTGCCTGTCATGAGTTTACTCGAAGCATAGTTTTCTAACTTTTTGGAGAAATCTTATGTCTATCTACAAAAAATTTGATCAAGTCGTTCAATATTTGTCTGATGCGATCGCTCGTATCTTTACCCCCACCAATGACACCTACCCTGCCACAGGGGTACAGCCCTTTGCTGGAGAGGTTTCTAAACGTTCTCGCGCCTCCCGTTCTGATTGGTAGTACTTCCAAGCTCAAATGGCTGGCTGATTGGCATATCCCATGCCAAGGCAGCCAGATCGAACTTCTACGGAAGACTTAATACTGTCCTCGCTATATATTTCAACTATTCGGTAGAAACGCTCAACAAGTTTCTGCCGAATTTTTCTGAGAAATTCACCCTAAAACATGATGTTGTACTGGTTTCACTCGGCTAAGCAATGGCGCACCCTCGGCAAATTTCTGGGCTTATTCTTTATTTGCTGTTTTCTGGTCATCAGTTGCCGGAGTGTGCCTGTATCCAACACCCCCGCTTCCCCGATCGCAAGTAGCCCTAGCACTAACCGCATTA
Source organism: Leptolyngbyaceae cyanobacterium (assembly GCA_035285265.1). Lineage (GTDB taxonomy): Bacteria > Cyanobacteriota > Cyanobacteriia > JARCMD01 > JARCMD01 > JAYKHH01. The sequence goes on from JAYKHH010000384.1 coordinate 1,652, forward strand.
CCTTTGGCACCACCGCCAATATTCGCACCCTAGACCCTGCCGATGCCTACGAGTTGTGGGCGGGGAACTTGCTGTATAACCTGGGCGATCGCCTCTACACCTACGAACTCGGTACCACCAACCTTAAGCCCCAATTGGCAACAGCGCTACCTACTGTCAGTGCCGATGGGTTGACCTATACTATTCCTCTCCGCCAGGGAGTGGTCTTCCATGACGGCACACCATTCGATGCGGAAGCCATGGCATTTTCCCTGAATCGCTTCATTAAAAATGGCGGACAACCCGCTTTCCTGTTGGGAGACACCATTGCCTCCGTAGAAGCTACGGGAGCTGATGAGTTAACTATTAAGCTAAAACGCCCGTTTGCTGCCTTTCCAGCGATGCTGGCATTCTCCGGTGCCTGCGCGATTTCCCCCAAGGCTTATGAAATCGGCTCCGATAAATTCAAGCCCGATACCTTTATTGGCACTGGTCCCTACAAGCTAGCCAAGTATGGTAGTGACTCCATGCGTTTAGAGGTGTTTAGCCAATACTGGGGAGACAAGCCTGCGAACGAAGGCATTGATATTCAAAAGTTCTCCAGCCCCGCCAATTTGTATAATGCCTTCCGCACCGGAGCGGTGGATGTGGCCTACCAAACTCTGGATTTAGATCAAATTCGTAGCTTGAAGCAGGAGTCAACTACGACGAACTGGCAGGTGATTGAAGGTCAGGGCGGTGGCATTTACTATCTCACCATCAACCTCAAGAGCAAACCTCTGGAACAGGTGGCTGTGCGGCAGGCGATCGCAGCGATAATTGACCGTCCACTTTTGCAAGAACGAGTTTTCCAAGGCCAGGTGGAACCCCTCTACAGCTTAATTCCCACTACCTTAGATACCTATCAACCTGTCTTCAAAGATGAGTACGGGGATGGCAATATTGCTAAGGCCCAGGCAGCCCTCGCTAAAGCGGGCTACTCCAAAGCCAACCCCCTCGTCGTTGAGTTATGGTATCGCTCGAATATCACCAGTAATGCCCTAGTAGCTACGACAATTAAGGCATCTGTGGCCCAAAAGCTAGAAGGAGCCATGCAAATCGACCTCAAGAGTGTGGAGTCTGCCACGGCTTACCAAAATCTAGATAAGGGGGCCTATCCTCTGTTTATTTTGGATTGGACACCGGATTTTCTAGATCCAGACAACTACATTCAACCGTTTATGGATTGCTCGAAAGGGTCGGTAAGCACAGGCTGCGAAGAAGGTTCTAGCAAGGGGCAGGGGTCATTTTACTATAGCGATCGCGTCAATAAACTGATTGGTCAACAACGCCAAGAGCAGGATCCCCAAGCTCGTCAGAAACTGTTTGGGGAACTCCAAACCATCTTGGCGCAGGATGTACCTTTTATCCCTCTGTGGCAAAGCAAGGAACATCTGTTTGCTCAAAAAGGAATCCAGGGAGCACGGTTAGAAGCCACTCAAAAAGTGCCCTTTACTACCCTCAAGAAAAGTTCTTAAATTAACCATAAAACCATGAGCCTATTTGATTTGGGGCCTACGCTTCTTCCGGTTCTGGTTGCGATCGTGCTGGGTATCACGGGTTGGGTTGTCCCTCCCAGTAGTATTGCCCAGGATTCCACCAGTGTTCAGGTGATCGAGCAACTGGCTTTAACTCCGTTCCAAGCTAAAAAGATTGGAAACCTGAATGCTAAATATCAGCAGAGACTCGATCGAGCCTCTCAACAATCTCAGCAAGCGGAACAGGAATTGACGGATTTGCTGTTGGCTAAAGCCCCCAAAGCTCAAATTCAAGCGAAGTACAAGCAGTTGACCACTGCCAAGCAACAGCTTGCCAGTCTGATGTATGAGAAGTTTGTTGGAGTTCACGAGGTGCTCACGCCAGAGCAACTGAGTAAGCTGGCTGAGGCTAGGCCATAGATCTTGCTAGTGTAAGGTTTTATTTCCTGTTTGCAGATGATTCTGTTAAAGCCTGAAGCAGCTAAACAGCGCATGGATACGTGCATTGATCCGCTCTAGCGGCTTCCGTTCAACCAGTTGCTCAGAACAACCAGAATTAGACACAACCAAAATTAGATTGGGATGAGGCTATCAGTGGCTATGAAGCGCAAAACGCCAGAAGACAGCATCTTTACTGGGATATTGCTGGGTGTGCTAGGCATTATTGCTCTCCCTGCATTCGTGTTAATTGGTTTCTGGTGGGTGAACAAGACGCCCGAAACAAAGGAACTCCGTAGTCTTGTTCTACGCCCTAACGCAGCGCTCGTGCAGTCGTTTCGCCTGGAACCTAGGAACCTGACCGTGGGCAGACAAACTGTAGAGAATCTGAGTCTGGTAGAGACTACAAACTTCACTGACCGCAAGGTAATTCAGGATCTCTCCAATATTCTGGCAAAGGCTTACGCATACAATCCTGGTAAAACAAGTAGTTATAAGTGGGCCACTGTACTACGCCTTCAGATCAAAACCGAAACAGGCCCGCGCAACATCCCCGTTGATATCCGCAATGACACTGAGCACGGAGCAATTATTCACCTGCTCTCCAATGGAACCTCTGGTTGGAATTTAGGAACCTACCGCTGCCCATCGCTGGCAGAGTTCTTGGAAAAACTGGCGAAGCGATCGCGTTCCAGGGATCAACCGGTGCCTGATCCGTTGAACAAGCGCGTCCGATCGCCCCAACTCTCTCATTCATCCCCCATCCCCTTGCCGAGTTGACCCGGCTCTCGCCCTTCCAGAATGCCCACTAAGATGCCCATCACCCGACCCAAATCATCCGGCACGGTCAACAGCGTAATATCCTGAGTAATCTGCTTGTGAACGGCATCTAACTTGCCAAACCGCCACGCATCTCCAATGGTAACGGCCCCATACAAAATCTCCGACTCCTGCACCTGCGCCAGCGCAATCAGTTCTACCGCCAATTGCGTAAAGCCACGAGTCAGATCATCATTTTTGGCTTCTACAATCACTAGGGAATGACTTGACCGCAGCAGATAATCCAAATAGCCCTTGAGCCAGTTATTGACGGTGAGGGGGTATTCAATCCGCAATTGGGCCTGACAGTGGGTCGCAACCTCCAACAAAATCGGAGCTACCAGGGTTTCTCGACGGGCCGTTTCGCTCGTGAGACTCACCACCGTGAGCGATCGCTCCAATCGTTGTTGTAACTCCGACTCCCACGGTAGCGGATGGGGGGTGATCGGTAATGCTAGACGAGCCGTAGAGAGGGTATACCCCAGATTCCCTAAAATCT
>JAYKHH010000385.1:0-2843 GCA_035285265.1 Leptolyngbyaceae cyanobacterium
TGCGCTCAGCGATCATTGGTGCCGTTTTTGCTGACTCCCCTACCCAACTTGCCGATTTTGTTCGTGCCTCGACCACCTTGACCCATACCGATCCCCGTGCGCTGACCGGGGCACAGGCGATCGCAGCCCTAACTGCTTGGGCAATTCAGCACCCTGCCCAAGGGCTGCTAGAGCCGGAAGTGTTACAAATTCTAGGAACCTTGGCACATCCTACGGATTTAGAGTGGCAGCAATTGCTCGCCAAACTCCATACCGCCTACCAAAGTCATCTTTCAGTTAAAGAATTTGCTGAGAGATTAGGGTTACTAGAAGGGGTGAGTGGCTACATTTATCACTCGGTTCCAGTCGCCATCTATGCCTGGATGAGACATTACGGCAACTTTGAGCAAACCCTGATTGCCGTCTTAGAGTTAGGGGGAGATACAGATACCGTGGCAGCGATCGCGGGTGCCTTAGCGGGTGCCGTTGTCGGTGAAGCAGGTATTCCTTCTGTATGGATCGAAGGTATTAAAGACTGGCCCCGCAGTCCCCATTTACTGCGTCTTCTGGGAGACCGACTGACTGGGATGGTCACCACTGGGCAAACAAGTCAACCCGTTCGTTACTTCTGGCCAGCCCTCATCCCCAGAAATACATGGTTCCTTGTGCTCGTTTTGCTACATGCTCTAAGACGGCTCGCACCACCCTATTAAGATTATTGGGCGATCGCATTCACATTCACTCATTCATTCATTCATTCAACTATGGCACTGACAATCACCCAGGTAGACGCTTTTACAGATCAGCCCTTTGCAGGCAACCCGGCTGCCGTTTGTGTCCTGTCCACCCCTCACCCAGATCAGTGGATGCAGGCCGTGGCAAGGGAGATGAACCTATCCGAAACAGCTTTCTTAATGCGACAAGCCGATGGGTTTAGTCTGCGCTGGTTTACTCCTACCGTCGAAGTAGACCTGTGTGGTCACGCTACCCTTGCCAGTGCCCATGTTCTGTGGTCGGAAGGGCATTTACCACTGGATCAACCCGCCCGATTTCACACCCGCAGTGGTATCCTTACTGCTCAACGTCAGGATGACTGGATCGAATTAGATTTTCCCGCAGACCCACCGATGGAAACTGCGATACCCATTGGCTTGGAAGAAGCATTGGGAGCCACCGCACAATATGGGGGACAGGCTCAGTTAGGGTATTTTGTGATTGAAGTAGAATCAGAAGCCTTGGTGCGTGGTCTGCAACCCAATTTCACCGAATTAGCGGCTATTCCTGTGAAAGGGGCGATCGTCACAAGTCTTTCCCAGTCCCCAGACTACGATTTTGTGTCTCGCTTCTTTGCCCCTCGTTTTGGGATTAACGAAGACCCTGTAACGGGATCTGCCCACTGCTGTTTAGCTCCCTTTTGGCTCAGCCGTCTGCCCAAGGCGGAATTAATTGGCTATCAAGCTTCCGATCGGGGGGGAGTCGTTAAGGTGCGTTGCCAAGACCAGCGAGTGTTTCTTGCAGGGCAGGCTGTGACAGTATTGCAGGGCGAACTGGTAGGTCTATAGGAGTTGGGGCAGAATTGCTAACCTGCTAATTGGGTAAAGTTAGCGGTCTCACGCATAATCTCTGAGAAGTGCAATTCTGTCCTGGAACCATTCATAGTCTGCTGGTTCCAAGCAGGAATCTAGAAAGTTGGTATCTTTTTTCAGCAGAACTGTTTTCCGATTCGTGGTCGTGATGGTTAAGCTATCCTGCGACTGGGCAATGTAATAGGGAAAGAGCATGAGTGCGTCTACCATATACCAATCCAACAGTTGTTGGGCTGCAGTGGCTACCAGTTCTGGATCATCATAGGTTTTGTTGACTTGTACTGCTTGCATAGACCTTAGAAAAGCTTAGATTTATTAAAGTTAAATCCTAGGGTGCGAAGCCGTTTTAGGGGAGTCCTCCTACTAAACACTTAAGGATTAAATGAGAAAAAGACATATAGAGTTACAAAACTAAATTTGTTGAGTTAGAAAACCTTTACTCTAAACAAGGCTCTAAGGTTGCTAGCACAGACTTAGAAAGGCTGGGAAGGTCGTATCCCCCTTCTAGTCCAAACACAATGCGTCGGGTGATTTGTAAGCAGTGATTGGTAAATACACCATAATCCGTAGGCTGAAGGGCAACACCCGCTAGGGGATCATCGGCATTGGCATCGTAGCCAGCGCTCACAATCAAGAGATCGGGTTGAAACTGAGTAAAAAAGGGAAGTATCTTCTCTACAAAATAGGATTGATACTCAGCGAGGGTGCTGTTGGGGGGCGTAGGTAGGTTGAGCACATTGCCGTAAGCACCTTGGTCACTTGCCCTGCCAGTGCCGGGATAGCAGGGAGACTGATGGATAGAGCAGTAGGCAATTTGAGCGTGGTTTTCTACGAGGGCTTGGGTGCCGTTGCCATGATGCACATCCCAATCCAGAATGGCGACCCGTTGAATCCCCGGTTGCTCTAAGGCGTAGTAGGCTGCGATCGCCGCATTCCCAAAGATACAAAAGCCCATCCCAGTTTCCCGTAGGGCATGGTGTCCTGGAGGACGGGCCAACACAAAGGCTGGGTTATCTGTGGCCAGGGCACAATCGACGCCATCTAACCAGGCACTCGCGGCCAACAAAGCAACTCGGTAGGTCTGAGGGGAAATTGGAGTATCGGGATCTAGGCGACCCCCGCCTTGCTGGGCAATGCGCTCGACTTGCTGAATATAGGCAGGGTCATGTACCTGATGTAAAAATTTGTGCAGTCGTGGGTCTGGATCGGTGGGCGATCGCCAGTCAATCTGATCACTCCAAGGGGCGGCTTTGACGGCTTCAGCGATCGCCGTTAATC
>JAYKHH010000386.1:0-5444 GCA_035285265.1 Leptolyngbyaceae cyanobacterium
ATCCCAAAACAAAAACTGCTGCGGATTGTTACAAACGCCTTGACTTCCCAGGCACGCTTGGGTGACATTGCTGAGCCCAAATTTTGCTGGGCGAGTGAGCGCTTCTTGATACAACGTATAGGTATCCAGCCGGATGATCTGGGTCTGAGGGTGAAGCTGCGGGCGAAGCCCTTCCAGAGATCGGGCTAGGATCCGATTGTGCTGGCGAGTTAACGCACTGAGACGACTAGCATTGGCACTCTGACGGGTAGCAGGGAGTTGTCCCAAGTCCGGTAAGTTGGAAACCAAGAATTTTCTAGCACCCAATTGATCAAGGGTTGCGATCGCCCGTGATATATTTTCAACCGGTGCAGTCGGGTTCGTCGCTCCTTTTAAATAGTCATTGGCCCCAATCAAAAGCACATAAAGGGCATTTGGGTCGGCTGATGCATGGGCCTCGGTAAAACTCTGAACCTGAACCCGCAAGCTGGGAACGCCACCCGTACCTTCGGTCATTGCGCCACCATAGGCAAAGTTCGTGCTGGGTTGAGGCGGCAAGGTTAACTTGGAAGCTAAATGCTCTACCCAAACTCGACCGTTAGAATAGCGTCCTTGAAAGTAAGGAGGGCTGGAAGGAGCGGTGCCTCCCGTCGCTCGAAACCCATTTCCCACATCTGAAAGACTATCCCCAAACACATAGAGAGCCTGGATAGGACGGGGCTTCTGCTTCCACCCGACGAGAAGACCCAGACTCAAAGACCAGAGTACCAGTGTGGTAGCAAAAATTCGTTTCTTCACGAGAGCTGTTGTTTCCTTAGGTAGATTAATTCTACCCCCGATTCAGTCGGAGCCACTCTGACTTAGTGATAGGAACGGGGTCAGTCTGTTTCCCTTGCCTGGTGACATTTGCAGCCGCTATACCGTTAATCTAAGGAACGCCAGGTTTTAGCAGGGTTGGATCCGGGGTTTTGGTTCATGAATTTTTGGAATTTCATTTGTGCTTCCGGATTGCATCCGAACACTCTCAGACTAAACAATAGATCGGCTTGCACCGTTTCAGCTTGGGCATCTAGAACAGTCAGCAGCACTGGAGGCTGCACCAACGCTAGATTTCCCAGCATCTCAGACGACCCATTTACAAACCTGGTTTCTCTACAATAGGGGCTGGTAACGGAAACTCTTGGCCCTGGAGACACGCATCAAACTGTTCTTCAAATCGAGTCCAACTGGTTGCGATCGAGCGTTCTAATCGATGGTGGGGGGCTTCTTGAAAAAGCGGCATTCGTTGTTCGATCAGGGTTTTAAGGGATGGGTTCAACTCCTCAAAATCATCCAACTTTGCTCCGGTGTAGTTCAAAACCAAGAAGCCCGGTTTCCCTCGCATTTTCATCCAGGGTTCCCACGGCCCCATGCGGTAGTAGGAGAGCGCTACGGTGCGATCGTCGATTGGTTGCGTCACAGCCTCTTCCAAAAGTTTGGTGGGGAAGATGAACTTGTAGGAATCGGAAGATTGCACAAAGAGTTCCGGTGAGTAGTCTGTAAATTTAGGGTTTGTAGCTAAGGGATTGGGTAACTTCAAATTAAAGTCCAAGGAAACCATCGATACTGCGGGGGCAATGTCAGCTTTGATTTGAGGAGGAATTGGAAATTCCTGGTAATCATAGGAGCGATGCATGACGTTTAAAACCTCGCCACTCCAGGGGTTCTGCCATTGCTTCAAGAGTTCACCGGTTTGAGGGTCAAGGTAAAGCGTGACTTTGCGGCTAACCAAAAACCAACCCTGGCTCTCTGGATCTTGAATGCAGCGAGAAATATCAACCCCCAGAAAATCAAACAAATGCAGGGGCTGATCCGAATCTAAAGGGTGGGCATACATGGCCCCCGTGGCTTCAAAGTAGTAAGTCTGGCCATCTAGACCACAGCGAATTCTGACGAATTGCTCATCCGTAATGGTGGATTTCCTTAAACTCATGGTTTTACCCCTGGAAAATCTAGAAAGATGGTATCCAAGTTGTATAGAACACTGTGCTGCCAAGCATCCTGTCTAGGTTGGAGTTCAGAGAAAGCAACGTCTGGGGATAATCCGACAGATTGAGGGCAGAAAGGCACTGCCCCCACACGGGGATTGGAGATTGTCATGATTAATCCAACAGGTTATAAATCGCCCAAATTGCCATCGCTCGGAGATAGTGACTCGCACGAAAGGTGCCTGCCGCTGTGATCGCTTCGGGGGTGCGGAACTGTAGCCCATGCCCATAGATTTGTCGGACGACCGCTTCTGTGATTTGCATCGCTTCTGCCTTTAGCCCCATCTGCACAAAGAATGCCGCCAAGCCAAAGTTAATCCCCGTCCAAACTTCGAGGGGATGGGTTGCCTGGGGGTTTTCGGGAGAGCCATCAGGTTTAACCCCATTGGCCGCTCCAAATTTCCCGCTATGAAACTTGAGGAAACACGCCTCATAGATGGTTTTCAGGGTGGTCAGCGTATGACTCTCTGGCACTACATCGGGTAAGCTCAACAGCCGAGCGTAAAACTGCCCACAGAGTTGATCGGCCATCACCACATCAGAACCGCTACCACTATCGAGACGATAGTACTGACCATTCCAAAGCTTGGTTTCATACAGGGGACGGGATTGAGCTAGCCAGGTTTGGTAGGTTGCGATCGCCCCCTCTATCCCGCCCGCCTCCAATCCCTCCATCGGATTTTCGATTAGGATTCGGCCAATGGCGATCGCAGCCTCTAATGCTGCAATCCACAAACCACCGCAGTACGCACTAATTCCCTGGAGCCGCCAATCATCAAAGGTTTGATCCGGTGCGCCGGAATTTTCAGGAATTCCGTCTTCATCTTGGTCAAAGGTTTTTAGGTAGGCCAAAGCCGCGACGATCGCAGGCCAACATTCCCCTAAAAACTCCCGATCCGTTGCGCCAGTCAGCCAATAATCTCGATAGACCTGAAGTACAAAATCGCTGGGTAAATCTTTCCAAAGATTGCAGTCTTGATAGCTGGTGTAATTCGTCTTTTCCCAGGGATGCTCATTAGGGGCACCTAGGTCGTGGGGCGTTGCATTCAAAGCCTTGCGAACGGCAATAGGACTGGTAACACCCTGGGTGTAGTAATAGCCAATCACACGGGGCGTTGGATCGCTGGCTGGAATCGCCCGGGCAAAGGCCCGCAGAACGGATTTTTCCAGTTCCGGCCAGAGCATCAGTAAGCCAAAGGAACCATAAAGTCGTACATCTAGACTTTCGTACCAGCGATAGTCAATGCACTCCAGCACCGCAAATTGCCCTACGGGATCGCGTTCATCGGCGGCGCTCCACAGGGTTCCGCCATCGGTGAGGTCATAGAGTTCATTGAACAACGCCATTTTGAACCAGTCCGGCAAGTCTGAGCGCTCTAAAATTGGTTGCTGCCAAGCTTGGATATGGGATCGCCAAGTATCGTAGTGTTTGAGAGCGTTGCGAGCGATCGCCCAGGCATTTTGACCGCTGCGGCCAAAGAAATCGGTATAGCGGCGGTAATACTCCACCCCCGTTGCAAACTCCGTCACCGGAAAATCCCAGGTGAGGACAAAGGGGATCTGCCGAGATTCACCGGGTTGGAGGGTAAACCGCAGGGCGATCGCGCATCCAATTTGTTCACCGTCTGTTGCTGGGGTTTCATCATTGCGATCGCCCAATGAACCATCCTTGGCAAAACTCTCCCATAGCTCAGCCCCATTCCCCACCGGATTCCAACGGCTGTGGTAAAACACTTCACAGTTATAGGGATTGGCTAAGGTTGCGATCGCCCATTGGCCTTCCCCCTCTTGAGGCGTGGCATGAAGTTCCTGATCGGTGCGATCGAGTAAAAAGCCAACTCGGTCATGATCCATCACCCACTGGTTGAAATTTCCAGCACTCTTGCCCATGCGGGGTTGATACTCATACACCGGGCTACCGTCATCCCGCACCCGCACTTCTGGAGATTTCAACGTATTGGTAAACCAACCCACCATATTGTGCCAAGTCAGCATAATACTCAGGGTCAACGGTTTGTCCGTCGGGTTATGGGCCGTCCAATCAAACACTGCGACGGGATAGCTCGTTTCTTGATAATTGCCAGCCCAAATGGGTGAAAATTGCTCACAGGTCAAGGCTGCCTGAAATACCCCAGCGTAGGTAAACCAACTACGAGGATAAAGCGCATGGTAAGAACCAAAGGATTTTGGATTTAAGAGATCGCCTTCGCAGGAGGGATACCACTGCCACTGCCCCAAGCTTCCATCTACGGGAGCTTCTGTGCAGAGGGCATAGGCTTGGGCAGGTTGATCGGCGACCTGTTCAAAAATACTGAACTGACAGGCAGGCATACTCTGAAAAGTATGCTCTCCCCCGTCAATATGCCAAAGATTAAAATCCCCACGGGGCGATCGCCCGATACATCCGGCTCCAAAGCCACCTAGGGGCATCCCATGCCAGGGGCCATCATCTAGGTTACTGGGATAGCGCACCGTGTAGGGCTTGTCCCACCCTAAACCGATAGGTCGGCTCCAGGTACAGTTAGGAATTGCTGGGGATTGATGCGGCTGGTTCATACCTGGATACTGAGGGATCGAGACACGGTTTGGATTTGAATCTAGAAGTCATACTATAGCAATCCTCAGCAATCCTACATCAACCAGAATTTGCTGGCCTGATTTTGCCTGTGCGAAGTGCAACCTTGTAGTTTGACAGTCAGGTAACCTGTCGCCGTTTGGAAGTTGAAAACATGGGTGACTGGGTACCCGTGCTATTGATTTACCAGTTCTCGCAATTCATTGATATCAAGGTGGATGCCCTGACGTTTTAGATATTGGTTCAAGTTGATTTGGATGAATAAATCCTTGAGTTCTTCAGCAATCTCCGTGGGCGGGTTGCCAGATAATGCAGTTGCGATTAGGTGTTCTGCAGTTCGTAATTCCCCACATTCGATCGCTAAAGATGCAGCGCTGCGGTGGAGCACAGAACGGGTAGGCTCGGCGTCAAGAGTGCTAGCAATTAAGGCTGCGGCTTGAACCTCTTGTTCAAAGGCTTGGCGCGTGAATTGTACAGCTTGTTCGGTCGCACCTCTTAAACGGGCAACTGCCGCAGCTTCGGCTAAATCCATTGCTGTTTGATGGAGCACTTGAATTTGGCTCATTGGAGTACAGTTCCTGTGGGGTTATGCTTTGCACTAATGATGGAGATCGGTCGGCTGAACTCTACCACAATGATATACGCTGGCAACCCTTGTGCATCTGATGGGCGGGTTTGTTCAGTTTTCTGCTTGACTCTAGCGTTAATTTGACCTTGATGACCTTTGCGGATGCCAGAGACTTCTAAGCGTGCCATTCGCTGAAATGGCAATATGCTAGCTGAATCTTGAATCCCTAACCAGTAGTCAAATCCAGTACCTTTCCGAGAACGTTCAATAACTGTCAGATTTGTTAATTTCAGAA
>JAYKHH010000387.1:0-3518 GCA_035285265.1 Leptolyngbyaceae cyanobacterium
CAGTGAGATTGCCACCGCCTTCGGATGTCATCATCCCTCCTGATCTCTTGCCTCCTGCAAGTCGGTTGCTGCCTCCCCAAGAGATTATGCAACCCCAAGAGATGCGTCCACTTTCGGGGCGGATGGATCGGATTCCGATGTTTAACAGTAATAGTCCTGAAGTTGTTCAACAAGAAGGGATTTTGCTCTCGACGTTTCCACCAGAGGGGATGCAGTCTCCCAGTGCTCATTTGAATTATGCGTTTCAAGGGCGATTTGATCTATTCACGCATCATATTTCTAGGGTCAGGGCACCCGGTGACCCCAGCAGTTTGTTCCAAGGCTTGGTGGTTTATAACCCCAGCAATTTCCCGGTCACTCTTGATATTTTGCAAGCTGCTAGTTACCTCACTCGTCCCGATGCCCTATTTCTGGAATTACCGCCCTATGTGGAGGATGAGATCGGTCGTGTCCATGCAGGGCCGGGCAGTCGAGTGACTAACGATATCCTGCGAGGTAGGCGGCAGGGGGTTTGGCCGCCCAAAATTGTCATTCCACCCCAACAGAGCCACCTGTTGCTAAATTTGCCGATTCCGGTTGGAGACAAGCCTAATGACGATTCGCCAGCCTCAAATGCTCGATCGACCCTTATGCGGCTGCAAAGCGACGGGCCACTCTACATCGCCAATCTAGCCATGTATGCTTTACGGAGTCCAGATGGCAGGGAGCGTCCACCGACTCTTGAGGAATGGCAAACATTTTTGGTAAATAGTAACTTGGTGACGCCCCGCGACCAAGTGCCTACACCGTTAGACGTTCGTACAGGCATATCTAAAACTCCAGTCAATCGATTCACGTATGGGCGGGTTGCAGGTGTGTCGTTGGGATCTCTATGGGAAGCAGTATTAACGGATAAGCCTGAGGTCGATTACCTATCCATTCCTCGGCGCGGTCATGCTTTTTCCTATGGATTGAGTACGTTGTATCGGGGACGGCTCAATACAGGACAGATTCAAACGTCTCCCATGGCAGTAAGGTACCCAGATACCGCCTATCAAGCGCATGGTAACTACGGGATTAAATACAACCTAACCTTACCCCTATACAATTTCAGCTCTCAGACTCAGCGCGTTACCTTAGCTATTCAAACACCCGTAAAGGAAGACAAAACTAAGGGTGGTATGGTGTTTTATGATCCACCCGACGATCGTGTCTTCTTTCGGGGAACAGTACGGTTGAGATCTACCAATGATCGGGATGGCACTCAAACTAAGTTCGTCCACATTGTCCAAAAACGCGGACAGCAGGGAGAACCATTGCTGATTCTGACAATGCCCCCAGGGAGTCGCACGACGGTAAACGTGGATTTTGTCTACCCACCCGATTCTACACCGCCTCAAATCTTGACGGTGGCGACTCTAGAACAGAGCGATCGGTAGTGGGTGATTGGTAACTGCGATCGCCGTCAACCCCCCAGCCATCAGGATACCCATTGCGTCTTGTTGCACTAATTCCACCACGGTTCCAAACAGCCCAACAGCACCCACACCCTTATAAAGATCAGGCTTAAACCACCTTACTGATCCTTGCCAGCTTACGGTGCGTAAGATGGTCAAGTCTCGTTGAGGCTTATTTAACTGACTCCACAGGTCAAAGTTAATCGAGATCAGCTTTCGGGTTCAGGGTTCATCTGAGGGCGATCGCAAAGATAGGAGAGAAGACGGATGAGCAGAAGTGGTGTAGAGACATTGTAGAAAATGCGTCTAGGGGAATATTAACGGACTTCTGGGCTGCATTCACATTTTGTATGGGTAACTACCTCCCATCAGCAGTAGGGGCATCCCGAATTTCCCCTGACCTATTGCAATATCTAGAAAATCGAGCAGGTATTGAGGTTGTGAACAAGAGGGAAGATTGGAATCCAGTTCAGATTGTTCCTAGTTCCTGAATTGCAAAGACCAGAAATTCTTCAGCACGGTCAATTTGTTCGGCAGCTTGGTCGAGGGTGACAGCATTTAGCTGTCCGTAATCGCCAGTTGTCCGTAGTGCTTGTGCCTCAATCAGAAATCGGTGAAAATTTGAAGGAACTCGCTGAGGTTTGGCGAATTCCCGTCCAAAAGCAGAGATGACGGCTGAATGTTTTGAAAATGAAAGTCCATCGACTTCTAAAAATGCCTCTGCAATGTAAAACATGGTGTAGTAGGCGCGGGAAGTCGCGTAGTCGGGATAGCTGTTGCTGAGGAGAAGTTTTGCGGCTGCCAAACTTTGTTGGGCTTTCAGGAGCAGTTCTCGTTGCTCATCGGTCATAGTGGGATTCCCTCTTTGCGGATATTGCGAAGTAGGGAACCGTTGCGGGTTTGGTAGTGGGTTTGATCCATAAACAGACAGCTAATGACGACATCATGGTGAAGGGAGAGGTCGGCGATCGCTTTGCCGGTGCGTTTGATTTCTGCGCCCGGATTGACCGGGGGTTTGAGAACGACCAGTACATCAATATCTGAATCGGGTTCAGCGTCGCCGCGTGCTTGGGAACCGAACAGGGTAAGGTGAAGCAGGCGATCGCCGTAGAGATCAGTGAGGTCGTTTTTGAGACGGGTGAGAATGGGGCGAAGGGTGGCGTTCATGGCAGGGGAAGATCGCAAATCTTAGCTTTATTGTAGAGGGGAGATCTCTGAGGATTCGCAAAGGTGTACCCGATAAATCCGAAGACCCGAAGGAGAGCGATCCCTTCGGTCAGATGGAGCGATCGCTCCGTCCCTTCTCAACCCGGCGATCGCGTACAACCCCTAACCCATGTTTAATCAAGGGATGCGGTGGAACATAGATACGCATTTGAAGAGCCATAACCAGAGCAGTCCACAAGTAAAGGCTTGAAAGCGTAGACTATCATACTGTTTGAAGATGCTGCGGGTCTGCTCAGTCGCAGAACTCTTCAGGAAGTTTGATGGCTAATTGGTAGCATCTGGTTGTCGCCCTTTTGAAACTCCTAGGGAACCGATGTTATTTCTACCAGAGAATTTAGTTTCTGGAGTTTAGACTCAATTGGAGCCAAATTTTTTAAACGCAAACTTCGCGATCGCTGAGATCCTTAGAAAGACTGAATTCATCAGGGTTTGACTCATACTACAAGCCAGAAGTTGTCTCACGAGATTGGGCTGTTCTGGCTTGTAGTATTTTTGTGATCAGCCAGAGGTAGTCCAAGTGGCTAATCTTAAACTGCAATTTGAGAAATGGGGCTGGGGAGATGGGGACTTTGATTTCTGGGGTTAGGGCTACAGGTGCTACTCATACCCGACAATTAGCTGGATCTTCTGACCCGTTGAATTGCCTCTAAAACCCTTGCTTCAATTCTTGTTCCACGCCTTTTAAAGCCTAATTCTCGCACCATTTCGTTTACAATCTCATCATCGGTACGTAAGCAACCATCGGATAAAATCCATCGAATTAAACTCACTAGTTCGTCTAAGCTGTACTGATCAATGCGATCTCGCTGTGGCACACCCGGTCGAGGTTTTCTAAGAAATTTAGGATCTACAGTT
>JAYKHH010000388.1:0-4810 GCA_035285265.1 Leptolyngbyaceae cyanobacterium
AATTGTCATGGGATCGCTCTCCAGAGGAAATAATATCTGAATACAATAAATCAGGTAACAGAAATAACTGCAAACTGGATGTTGAATAAATTTATATACAACATCTGCTAGCCTCCTTCCTAATTAGAGCAAGCTTGAATACCCAATCTCATGATTAAATACAGCATGAACAGAGTGAGACATCTCTAGAATCGTGGCAAACAGACACCCCTAAATCCTGAATTCTGATCCATTTCGCGACCATCAGGATGCCCTATTTAACTTTTCAAACATCCTTGATTATTAAAATAAGTATTTCTACTAGACTCAGGAGTCAATCTTGGATTCGGTGCTCAGAAGGTGACCCTCTTTATGTCAAGATAAGAGAATCAAAGTAAGCGTGTTGTTAACGTTTAGCCCTGGCATGGGTTCAGACTGTTGAAAAGGAATAATTAGGATGATGAAAGTTGGAGACCGCGTCCGTGTAAAAAAATCAGTCGTTGTCTATCATCACCCTGAGCACCGCAATCAATCCCTTGATATGCAAGGGCAGGAAGGGGAAGTTGTAGCCATCGTTCATGAGTGGCAGGGTAGACCTGTCAGTGCTAATCTGCCTATCCTGGTGAAATTTTCTAATAAGTTTAAGTCTCACTTCCAAGAATCAGAACTGGAAGTGCTGTCCTAGACTAGGCAATGGCAGTCTAAACTCACTGAAAATAGGGGAATCAGTTAATTAACCGATTCCCCTATTTTTACAACGGCTGAGTTTAGTTAAACGTCTGCGTTAAGTTAACACTGCTGCAAGTTTTCTAAGGAATCCCGAACTTGGGGCAGGTAAACTTTTTTTACGATTGGCGTAAAGCCTAGCCATTGAACTGATAGCTCCGTAAATTGCCTTGGGCAACCACTCACCGCAAACTGGGTCGGTAAAGGAGGACGAGTAGTTTTTAACCCCAATAAATCAAGTTCCTGGGCTGCAGCAGCGACTACATGCACGGCTGGGTTGACTAATTTCACGGACTGCGGCAGGAGAACGCGCAAAACCGGAGCCAAATGGGGATAATGGGTGCAACCGTAAACCAAGGTGTCAATTTGCTGCTCTAAAAGAGGAGCTAAGTACTCTTGAGCGATTTCATAGGTGTAGGGATCCTGAATTCGGTTCTGCTCAATCAAGGGTACAAATTCAGGACAGCCAATCTGCCAAACATGTGCCGTTGCGTCTGCCTCTAAAATGGCATCACGATAGGCATTACTAGCAGCAGTCGCTGGGGTGGCAATCACACCAATCCGCTTGCCTTGCCGTACTGCAGCCCTTGCACCGGGTAGAATTACGCCTAAAATTGGCACCTTGAATTCTGCGCGTACGGCTTCTAACGCTAATGCTGAGCTAGTATTGCATGCCATGATTACCATTTTGACTCCCTGCTCCACCATCCAGGTCAGAATTTCTCGCACAAACTGCAAGATTTCTGCTGCTGATCGGCTGCCGTAGGGAAGTCGAGCCGTATCGCCAAAGTAGAGAATGGACTCATTGGGGAGCCGACGATAAATTTCCTTAAGAACAGTTAATCCACCCACTCCACTATCAAAGACACCGATATAAGACTGCTTTACCAACTCCTGACTCCTCACACCTAACTCCTCACTCACACTTCAATATTAATCACGAACTTAAGTAATCACGAACTTAAGTAATCACGAACTTACCGTCTCTGCTGCAGGTATTGGAGAACCCCTTGGGCGATCGCCTCTGCCATTTGCCTCCGGTAGGTTGGGTTGACTAGCCTTGCAGCATCCTCTGCGCCCGTCACAAATCCGGTTTCCACCAAGACGGAGGGCATAGAAGTCTTCCTGAGCACATAAAACCGGGCTTTTCGTACACCCCGGTCTCGAACGCCTGTACCACGCAGCACACTATTGTGGATTGCCCGTGCCAATTGTTCGCCACTACTGTAGTAGTAGGTTTCTAAACCATTAATGTCTGGGCGGCTCAGGCTAATTGCATTGGCATGAATACTGACAAACACCGTAGCATCAAGCCGCTCAGCTAAGGCTACTCGTGGCTCCAAGTCAATTTCTCGGTCATCTTGGCGTGTTAAAACGACTTGAACACCTCGCTGTTGTAAGACAGCAGCAATCTGCTGAGTAATGTCTAAAACGATGCCCTTTTCCTGCAATCCACCAATCCCAACCGCACCCGGATCGCGACCGCCATGCCCAGCATCTAGCACCACAATCCAACGTCCTTGAGGAGTGGTAGGTACTCTGGGGGGATTACTGAAGATCGGTGGAGTAGTTGGGACGATTGTTGTGATCGGGGGTTGAGTGGGAACTACCGTTCCACGCCGTTGGATCTGGAGCGATAGCAATTGATTGTTCAATTGGCTAATTTCTCCAAACTGAACACCCGCCGCAGGCTGTAGCAAAATTGCAACCGTCCGAGGGTCTTCTTGCCGGAGGCGAACTCGTAATAGGGAACTTGTGGCATTAATTTGGGGACCCTTGACCTGGGGCGATAGTCGAGCCGGGGAAAGGGTGATGCGATAGGAACCAGAGGAACGCTCCCAACCACTGGTATACCTCAAGGGCTGGTCAGCACGAATCACGAATTGGGTACCATTGCCCTCTAAATTCACGGACTGAACTGTAGCAATCTGGTTTGGAAATTGGGTGATTACAGGAGGGTCGTTCCTCAAACCGACTTGGAAATCGCCTGCGATCGCTGCCGCAACTCCCTCACTTGGAATTAGCACAACACCACCGAGATTGCTCACCATCGCTTTCCAATCTGGACTGGTATTGGCTACATTCAGCGTCAGACGGGTGATGGGTGGGGAAGCTTGCACCTGATTAATCTGAATTCTCCTTACCCCGTAACGATTAATCAACAAGTCCCGTTGGATTAGGCTCGGCGCAATGGTTGTTCCCTTGAGTAGAACGTGAATTTGACTCCGGTTGGGGCTACGCTCTAGTTCAACTTCTGGTGAGGAACCACTGGTGACAATGAAAAACCCATCGGGTGTAATGCGTACCTTTTGAATCTGAGTTGCAGATGCCGGGGGATTACCAATGAAATTTCTGGTTGTTGAAGGGGAAGACTCAGCAGGAACAACAACTTCAGAGGCGGCTGGATTGTATTCAGGAGTTGGCAATTGCACACTCCACCGATTAGGAGTATTACCTCGAAATTGCACTCGCTGGGGATCTAGGGTGTAACCAGGCGCTAGTTCAATCACGATTCGAGCAGTGTCAGGGTCAAACTGCCCAACTCGCACCGAGCGAATTGTGCCTCCAATAGTCTGATTGGCGCTAGAACGCCCCAACTTAATCCCTGGCAAATCGATGACTAGGCGAGTGGGGTTTGCGATTAATTGGGCTTTGGGTTGAACACCCTCATCCGTTGTGAATTCCAGTCGGTTTTGATTGGCATCAAACCGCCAAGACCGTAGAGTTGCTGCTTCTGCAGCCGATGAAACTAAAATTGTGCCCAGAACACCGGGAATTAACCAAGGCCATCTCACATTAATTATGTTTCCTCGTATGTGTCGTGCTGCTTCAGGTGATTAGCTAGTATAGGCTAATTCAAAAGCAGTCTGCCTGTAATAACGCATCCTGTCAATCGTAATCCCAGGCAATCGGACGCAAATCTCTAGATTGAAGTTTCACTTTTTTTCAGTGCTGTTGGGGATTGCTCAGGACGGGTAGTCTATCAATTGCTGTGCTGGAGCTAGCGGGGCAAAGACTCTGAGGATGCCTTAACCACCTGTGATGCCTCTACGGACTGGGCTTCTGGTAGTTCGGCTTTCCCATCTCCTAAGTTAGGTAGGTCAGATGGGGGGAACACTCACTTGAGCCAAGGGGGGGCTAAAAATATTGTCAGGATGACCATGACAATAATGGCTGCCACCCTTAAACTGAGCAACACCTCCGCTAATACGAGCGGGCAAATTTCGGCTTCTGGCGCGGTTGCCAGTAAGGGTGCAGAATAGCTAGAGAAATCTAATCAAGTTGGGGTGAAGAGACTCACCCAGGTCATAGAGTTAGTCCTTCGTTAATTGCTAGACAGACAATGTTTAAGCGTAAACTAGGAGACCCTGGATGTAAGGTGCAAAGTGGAGAGACTCGTGAGTTATGAGATCTTGAGGTATGGGGTTAGTCCTAACAACCTAGCGAATTGACATCCCAAATTTGAGATTCTGTTAAATACCAGTTAGTCTAGTTAAAGTTTATTAAGTTTGACACTATTTTTGAAGGAAGTAATTGCATGACTGCGACTCCCATTCGCCCCAAGCAAGAGCAGAAGCATGAAGTTAAAGACCTTTCTCTTGCTCCCCAGGGTCGGCAGCGCATCGAATGGGCTGGGCGGGAAATGCCCGTCCTGCGCCAAATCAAGGATCGGTTTGCTCAGGAAAAGCCTTTTACGGGTATCCGTCTGGTCGCTTGCTGCCATGTGACCACTGAAACGGCTCACCTGGCGATCGCCCTCAAAGCCGGAGGAGCTGATGCCATCCTGATTGCCAGCAACCCCCTGTCTACCCAAGATGATGTTGCGGCAAGCCTCGTGGTGGATTATGGTATTCCAGTCTTTGCTCAAAAGGGCGAAGATAACGAAACCTACCACCGCCACGTTCAGATTGCCTTGGATCACCGCCCCAACGTGATCATTGATGATGGCAGTGATGTGGTTGCCACCTTAATTCAAGAACGGCAACATCAAATTGCCGATTTAATTGGCACTACCGAAGAAACAACCACAGGAATTGTGCGCCTGCGCGCGATGTTCAGAGATGGGGTGTTGACCTTCCCTGCGGTTAACGTCAATGATGCGGAT
>JAYKHH010000389.1:0-4009 GCA_035285265.1 Leptolyngbyaceae cyanobacterium
CCTTTTCTCTTAGCATGAAACTTCAATGCCCTCCCAACTAGAGTAGAGTTATGCAGATTCAAACGCCAGATTGGGTTAAGCACGCTGTTTTCTATCAGATTTTTCCAGATCGCTTTGCTAGGAGCCAGCATCCCCGCAAGCGACTATCAGAGTTTGCTACTTGGGAAGCGTGGGATGCCATGCCCACCCTCCAAGGCTACAAAGGCGGAGATCTGTGGGGGGTGATGGAGCAGTTAGATTACTTGCAAGGCTTGGGGATTAATGCCCTTTACTTTACCCCTATCTTTCAGTCTGCGAGTAACCATCGCTATCACACCCATGATTATTACCAGGTTGACCCCATGTTAGGGGGCAACGCAGCCTTTAGGTCATTGCTCGATGCAGCCCACGATCGCAACCTCAAAATTGTTCTCGATGGGGTCTTTAACCATGCCAGTCGGGGTTTTTTCTTTTTTAATGACATCTTAGAAAATGGCCCCCATTCTCCCTGGGTGAATTGGTTCAAAATCCACGATTGGCCCTTAGCACCCTATACCGGAGATTTGCCCGCTAACTATGAGGGCTGGGCCGGGAATCGGGCGTTGCCCGTCTTCAACCACGACAACCCTGAAGTGCAAGAATACCTCATGGAAATTGCCGAATATTGGATTCGCTTCGGGATTGATGGTTGGCGTTTAGATGTCCCCTTTGAAATCAAAACCCCTGGCTTTTGGCAGGAATTTCGTACCCGTGTCAAAGCCATTAATCCCGAAGCCTATATCGTTGGGGAAGTCTGGGGAGATTCCCGTGAGTGGCTAGATGGCACTCAGTTTGATGGTGTGATGAACTATTTGTTTGCTGCTCCTACCATTGCCTTTACGGCGGGCGATCGCGTCGTCATGGAGCAAGTTCAAGATCGTTCCTATCATCCCTATCCCCCCTTATTTGCTGGGGAGTATGCCGCAAAAATTCAAGCCCTGCTCAACCTCTATCCCTGGGAAATCCAACTTACTCAGTTGAATCTCCTCGCTAGTCATGATACCGCTCGATTGTTGACCATTGCGGGGGGCGATCGCGCCAGTGTGGAACTCGCAACCTTACTACTGTTGACCTTCCCTGGTGCCCCTAGCATCTACTATGGCGATGAAGTGGGTTTACCAGGGGCACTCGACCCCGACTCTCGGCGTGGCTTTCCCCTAGAAGCCCACTGGGAACGCGATGTTTTAGAGTATCACCGCCAATTAATTGCCCTACGTCATACCCATCCTGCCCTCCGTACCGGAGATTATCAGGTATTACTGGCTGAAAGTACCCTTTATGTTTTCGCTCGTACCCTAGGCTCAGAAGCATTGGTAGTAGCCGTTAACGTTGGCACTGCTCCCGCAAAAGCCCATATCGATTGGTCACAAACACCCCTAAACTCTCGCCCCACTCAACTTCTCTACGGGACAACAGAAATTACATGGACAGGGGAGAACGCTAACCATCTGATTTTTGAGATTTCCGCGAGGTCAGGCTGTATTCTCGGTCTAGGGTGACTGTAGGCAATATCGACTGAGAGGGTGTTTGAAAAGGGGAGCGTGACGTTACAAAATCTCTGAGCACGCCTCCGAGAAAAGCCTTCCAAGCCTGATTCTACCGTGGGTAGATATCGAGATTGGGGGCATTCATCTCACCGTTGGGGAGTTTTCAAACACCCTCTGAAGAGGGCGTAGCATCCGGGCCAATATTTTGGCGAGGGCTACCAGTCTTGCTGCCGGATGCTACGCCCCTACCAGAATATTGCCTCCTGAAAAAATATAACTGAGGAGGGCGCAACGCTTGCGCCCCTCACAAAATCGCGACAGCCATCTCAGAAATCACCCATGTTGGTAGGTTGTTTCTAGAAATCGCTGAATTAGGCCATGCTTTTTTACTGCAAGGCTAGCTCGTTCATCTTTTTTAAAACTTGATGATAGCTATTGGGTTGATTCTGGCGTAGATAAATATCTGCAGCACGAATGAGGTTCTGAGATGCATCGTCTCGGCGATTGAGCTTCGCAAAGGATAGCCCCGTATAGTAATAGGCTTCGGGTTGATCGGGCAAAATTGTGAGACTAAAGAGAAAGTCACGAACGGCTGTTTCGTATTGACCCAAGTTGTAGTAGGCAATCCCACGGGTTAAGTAAGCGGGGAAGAAGGATTTTTCTTGGGTTAGAAGCTGATTCATGCCTTCAACCACCTGAGTAAACTGGCCGAGTTGAAGTTGCAGATTGGCCAGATTCAAGCGATTGAAAGGGGTTGGGGCGAGCTGGATCGCTTTTTTTAAGTCCTCTAAAGCCTGAGGAAATTGAGCATTTCTTTGATACGCCAAGGCACGGTTGCTATAAACCAAAGCCGATGGCTGCAATTTCTCTGCTTGGTTAAAGCTTTGAATGGCGGCGGGGATCTGATTCATTTCACTGAGGGCAATCCCTCGAACCACAAAGACATCCGCAGGGGTGCGATCGCCTTGCAGTTGAATCAGTTGATTTAAGTCTTGAACGGCGAATTCGTATTGCTTCAGCAAGATATAGGTCTGAGATCGGTTAAATAAAGCTCGAACGACATCGTTACCATTCTTGATATCTCGACTCCACTGCTGAATGGCACGAGTCATGTCGCCTTGTTCAAAATTCTTTTCCGCGCTTTGCTGAGTCGGGGCAGCTTGGGATGGAGGAACGGCTTGCGCTTGGGCTAGAGCAGGTATGGCACCCCAGAAGGCACTCAAACAGCAAACCAACTGCCCATAACGATGGATGTACTGCTTGAGGGAGGAAGGACTGGGATTAGACATGGCGATTAGGGACGAAAACCGGTTTGGGCAATACAGCGATCCAGTTCTGGCTTCATCATTACGTTGACGAGGGTAGGGCCAACCTGACCTGCTTGACCAGCCAGATTATTAATTTGAGTGAAAAGCTGCGGTGTGTACCGAGCTTTATAGGCATTGAAAGCGCACTGACAAAAGTTTTGTTTGACTCTCAGTCTGTCTGCGGGTATTGGCTGCTGCCCTACACACCCTTGCTTGAATTCTGCCTCAATAACGGGAAATTGTGCCCAAGTTGCTTGGCTGGTAGGAGTTATGTTGCTGGGTCTTGCAGGCTGCGTTTGTGCCTGACTGGGAGCAACAGCAAGGAGGAGGGGGAAGGCTGAAAGGATAGGCGCGATCGCTCGAAGGAGTTTCATAGAGGCTGAATCGTCTTTAGATTACTTTAGGTCTTGATAAGAGGGACGTAGTGAGTTGCTTGGGGCAAGGTTTAGTTCTTAAGCAACGACGAAACCTCTAACTCTTTTGTTGCAGTACATCAGGCTCAGATCTTGGTCAGGAATTATCGAGAGGAGGATGTTGGGCATACAAAGTACTCCCAATATCCTCCTAGCTTAGGATCTAGTAGGTTTTAGTGTCACCAAACCAACCTTGGGTAGGGGCATGGCACTGCCATGCCCTTACACTACGCTACTAGTCTGTCCTCAGGTTCTTAGAACTGGAAGAACACCCCTACGCGACCCATAAAGCTAGAGCCACTGCTGTACTGAGAGGATGGAGTGGAGGTGAAAGCACCGGCAGCATTAATGGAGACTGATCCATTCACGCGGGTGACACAACCAAAGGCACCAGCAAAGGCACCACCATAGACTCCAGTACCGATACCGCAACCGCCTCTTTCTCCTGCTGCAACCAGGTTAGGAATAGCAGACATGGCTGCGGATAGGGCACCTACGGATTCGATCTGTTCTCCCAGGGTGACGAGTCCTCTTGTGATCGCATCTGGATCGAAGTTAGCGGTTCCTAAGTTGCCCTGTGTATCAACAGTAACAAAGCGGGTTTCGCCAGCTACCTGATTGGTTCTGCCAATGAATGTTCCGTTGGAGGCTAATCCTGGCAAGGTGTAGTAGCTAGTTGAGGTGCCAAAAGTCATTTGATTAGCACCCGTAGCGATCGCACCGTTACCAATTGCTGTAGAACCTGCCCCTGTGGCTTGAGCGTTAATACCAAAGGCCGCAGAGT
>JAYKHH010000390.1:0-2506 GCA_035285265.1 Leptolyngbyaceae cyanobacterium
TGCTACAAATTGCTGATCGATTCAGCGACCTCTATAAATAGTTGGATTGAATCGGTAATTATTTCTACTGCTACCGGGAGAAGAAGCATTCATTACTACTGATTAGATTAGGACTAGAGTGCAAACTTTTAGGAGGCTATTATGGCTGTTTCTGCAATTGACATCTCTAGGAATCTGAGTGGCATCGATCTTCCCGCTTCCAAGCAAGAATTGGTCAGTTATGCCAGATCCCAAGATGCGAATCAAGAAGTAATCGAGATGCTGCAAAGAATGCCTGACCGAGAATATAACAACATGGCAGATGTGGAAAAAGGGTTTGGCGAAGTCAAATAAGTTAGCCAAATTTAGCTTCAGCATCGCTCTAGAACGCTCAATCTCCCCTTGATCAATAAGTAGTTTGTCAACCTTAAATTGACGAATTCGAGATGATAGGAGGGTGATTTCTTGAGAATTTTAAACCCTTCAAAAAACTCTTGCTAAAACACTAACCATACTCAGATCTTATCTCTGATGTATGCTCCCTAGGTCATAAAAGCAGCTCTGAACTCAGGGCTGCTTTTTCTATGCAGACTTGACAAGTAAACCTATTTCTAGCTAGCCTATCTACTAGTAGGTAGGTAACAGTCCATGCTCCTCAACACCGATTATTCTCAGCGTATTGCCTTAAATACTTCGACCCTAGAATGGGTGCAATCCCCTGCCCGTGGCGTGTCTCGTAAGATGCTAGAGCGTGATGGTCAGGAAGCGGCACGGGCAACCTCGGTGGTTCGGTATGCGCCAGGTGCAGGCTTCGAGTCCCATATCCACCCCCTTGGAGAAGAGATCCTGGTTTTGGAGGGAACCTTTGAAGATGAACACGGGGTCTATCCGATGGGGACGTATATCAAGAATCCAGCCGGTTCGAGGCATCGTCCGTTTAGTCAAGAGGGCTGCACGCTGTTTGTGAAACTGCGGTATCTTGACCCAGAAGATCAAACTCGCGTGGTCATTCAAACTGCGGAAACCCCTTGGCATCCTGGATTGGTTGAGGGTCTAGCGGTGATGCCCCTGAGCCAGTTTCAGGGTAGCCACACGGCTCTGGTGCGGTGGCAGCCCAATACCACGTTTAATCCTCACCATCACTATGGGGGTGAAGAGATTTTTGTATTAGACGGGACGTTTTGCGATGAGTATGGGACTTATCCTGCTGGGACTTGGTTGCGGAGTCCGCACATGAGTTCACACCAACCCTTCAGTGTGACTGGATGCACTATTTTGGTTAAGGTTGGACATCTGGATACCCTCTCCTAGGGGACTTCAGTATCCATGAACCGACCTTGGGTAGGGGCATGGCACTGCCATGCCCTGAACGGAATGATTGCCAGATCTGCACCTATACCCCTTTTGTAGAAGTTTCTATGACTGTGCTGCCTCTGAATGTGCCGACCCGTGACCGGATTCTCGACTTAGCAGAGGAACTGATCCAGCGCTATGGCTATAACGGTTTCTCCTACGACGATATTGCCCGTTCTATTAGCATTCGCAAGCCTAGTATTCACTACCACTTTGCAACCAAGGCAGAGCTAGGTGCAGCCGTTGCCCATCGTTACACAGAGCGGTTTGCTAACACCTTGCAAACCATTACAGACACCCAGAAGACTGCCCATTCCCAACTCCAGGCTTATATTGAATTGTTTGCCCAAACCTATCGGCGCGATCGCCGTCTTTGTTTATGTGGCATGTTAGGTGCAGAAGCCGAGGCATTACCGCAGGGGATGCGGGGTGAGATTTATCAATTTTTTCTGATCAATCAGGAGTGGCTGGCTTGTGTTCTCAGGCGAGGTAAGGAAGACGGGGAGTTTTTTTGTGCAGAATCCCCAGAATCCCCAGAATCCCGTGCGCTCTTGTTTGTTGCCAGTCTTGAAGGGGCAATGGTGCTGGGTCGTGGACTAGAAGCCAGTAATTTGGTAGAAGAGGTAGGATTGGCTCTTTTGGCAGATCTAACCAAGCGCTAGTGTTCTGCCAAAAGGATTCCAGTAACTTTTGCCAGGGCTTTTAAGGAAGGTCAGGAGCCATCACTCAGCAGAAGGCTTTTAAAACTGCGCCAAATTTTGATTACCCTTGAGAAGGCAAGCGATCGCAACAATCAACTGACAGACAAGGATAGGCTCGATGATGCGCCAGAAACAGGTCAATTCTCCCTTCGGTTCCCATAGTAGTCTCACCCTCTTGATGTGCTTGTTATCCGTGGGTGTTGCCAGTATCAAACCGGCTGGGGCTTTCTCTTCTAGGCCAAATCTGGATGCGGCTCATCTAGGACAAAGGCAGGTTCTACTAGCTCAAATCCCCCAGGAAGCTCAGGTTTCGCAGCAAGTCAAGGCCGAAGTTGATCGTACCCTGAGTCGAATGGCGACCCTATTCAACATTCTGCTAGGGACTCTGGTGGTGCTGTTGGCACTGGCGATCGCGACCCTCTGGATCATGCGTCGGGCTGTGATTCAGGAAATTGCCACTAGGGTTAAGGCGC
>JAYKHH010000391.1:0-7952 GCA_035285265.1 Leptolyngbyaceae cyanobacterium
GGCATATAAGCATCTGCCCCTTGCTTCATGCCCCAAAACTTGTCCATATCAGTGCCTTTAGTCGAGCAAAGCACCACTGGAATCTTATTAGTGGCAGCATCCGTCTTAATATCCCGACAGACTTCAAAGCCGCTACGGTCGGGTAACACTACATCTAAAATAATTACGTCTGGCTTCATGCTATTCAACTTAGTGAGTGCTTCTTCACCACTGGCAGCGGTCACAACATCAAAACCACCCTTCCGCAAACAACCTGTTAAAATTTCCATTTGAGTCAGGGTATCTTCAACAATTAATGCAGTACTCATGTTTTCAGCCTCATTTAGATAAAAATTGGAATTAGCCCACAACTAAAGAATTGCTCTTGAGTTGATGCTTGAGATACTTGTGAACGGTTGTTAGCACTGTGTCTGCGTCCACAGGTTTACCTAGGAAATCTGTGGAGCCAACTAGCTTGGCACGAACCCGATCCAGGACACCATCATTCCCTGTCAAGATCACAATGGGGGTGGTCTTAAACAGAGACACCTTGCGTAACTGGGCACAAATTTCGTAGCCATTGGTATTCGGCATAACCAAGTCTAGAAAAATGAGATCAGGACGGCGACTGAGCAGGGTAGCGATCGCCCGCAAAGGATCTTGTACACCTAAAAACTGATACCCTCCGGCCACCATGATTTTTTCCATGGTTTGGCACACTAAAGGACTATCATCGACGCAGGCAATCAGGGGACCTTTAGGCACCTCAGGAACAGCCAGTGCAGTCGGTATGATGGGGGTAACCGCCGTGGCCGTGGTAACTTGAGCAGCCGTGGACGTGGATATGGATAGGTTGGGAAAAGGAGAAGACAAATCAGGTACATCTACTAGTTCCACTAAACCTGCTTGCATGTAGGGCAAGAGTGTAGTTGCAATATCCAATACATCTCGCTTGCGTTGAACCGCCAAGTCTCGGAGCGTCTGCTTTCCGTCTAATAGTTTTGTCAGCGTCTGGTAAGTGGCAGGAGAGGTTTGTTGCTGAAGTCTTTCAGGTTGCTTAATTAGGGGGGCTCGATTGGGAGAACGGTCAGCCACCTTGGCATCTTGCCACTTTTCCCATTTTTGCTGCACATCAGTGATTAATTTCCCCACATCTATAAGTACAAGCTGGGTAGACAAGGTAGTGGTGTGTTCAACTAAAAAATCAACCTGCCTCACTTGAGTGATGTCAAATAGCACTTCAGTCATGGCAGACCAAATCATCCGTGCTGCTTGTTCACGGGTAATATACCTTTTCTCTACCCACAGACACAATGTTTGGTATTCCCAGCATTCTTGAAAGGCTTCCAGCTCAGAACCCGATAGAGAACAGAGTTCTTTCAGCTTTGCTGTATCAATTCCAGGACAGTAAAGGGCCAGATTCCTCCGCCACCGCCTCACTGCATGAGTGCCGCCAGTAGCATATAAAACTCGGCCTAAATATAGGTAAAAAGTCCATTGCTGCCCTAGGCGATCTTCAAGAAACAAGTGACCGCTCAGTTGAATATGCTTTAAACCATCAAAGAACTGAACCTGCTTGAGAGCATTAAACTCTTTAATCGCAATATTAGTGGAGGTATCTTCAAGAGTAGACATGACTTAAGTGCTGATCTTGAGCTGTGTTTGCAAAACCAGGAAATGGAAAAAATAGGAGATAACAATAGGGGCAGGATGTTCCCTAGTCAGCTTGATAGTTTAGGGAAAAATTCTGTTGTACATAAGTATTTACCGAACGCCTGGGTTCTTGCCAGCAGTACCCTGAACCCTGGAATTACACTTGGCATTCACTACTTTACTGAGTTTTTACATTAGTCTTGCTATTTGCCAAAATTCATCTTCGACTTGAAAAAAATTAGTTTTTATAAAATCACAGACCACCTTAAAAGAATGTTTGATTTTTCCCATGTCTCAGCGTTTGGAGCTGGTTTCCCTAAAGCTGTTTAGATTGCTTTAGCTATGATCGATCAGTTAAATGCAAGCTGCACTTAATCACCTTATTAACTCTGACATTAAGCCTAAAATGTGAATATCTTGTGAATCTCCGGCATTCCTTTATTTTGTGTAACATCCCATTCACTGATACGGTAAGTATCAATACTTTTACGGATTAAACTCGGATATGAGGTTGCAAAAGTAAGAAACCAGAGTGGACAGTACGGATAAATGCAGGGTCAATCCGTGCTCCCATGGTGCAGCCAGATCGTGGAGGAAGCGGTAGTATTTCTGCAGGCAATCACTGAGAGTAATCAGGTAGTTGAACAATGCCTGTCAGAAATTGTGCCAACCGATCTCCTCGTTCCCAGACTTGAATGCCTGTCATCTCAGCGATCGCAATCATCCGCTATCTCTACTCAGTTCGCCCTATCGCTATCAGAGGGTGTTAAAAAACAAAAGCCAATGGCTAAAGCCGAACTCAGGTAAGTTGCACAAATATCTCGATCCTTCTCATGGAACTCAGAGAAAACGTTTTAGACCCAAAAATAAGCGGTGATCATCACACCTACGTGTCACAATCACCGCTGTTTCGCTTTTCAGAGCTGCTGATTTAGATTTAAGCCTACTTGTAAACTCCTCCTAGAGTTGCCACATCAGAATCAGCAATTTGAGGAGCCGAGAACCCCTTAGCATAAATTTGGGGATTGACTTGGGCAATCTGCGTGTAGGATTGCCGAACTTGATTATTGATGGCGACGGTCTTCACGTCATACATCTGTGTTGCTAGTTTGGGATAGAAGCCGATCCCAATAATCAGTACTAGGAAAGAAGCGGCAATAAAGACTTCCCGTGGACTGGCATCCTTGAACACAGCCTCTTCAGGTAGAACGCAACTGGTTCCAAAACAATTGGCATCCTGATTTTCTTGATTGACTCCTACATTCGTGATGTCGCACATGGCTGACTCGCCCGTACCATAAAATACCTGTCGCAACATGGAGAGCAGATAAATAGGTGTGAGGATGACCCCAACGGTTGCTAGGAAGACAGTTAGTGTCCGGAATGCAGAGGTGTAGATGTCACTGGTTGCTACTCCCACAAAGATCGAGAGTTCGCTAACAAAGCCACTCATCCCAGGTAGAGCCAGAGATGCCATGGAAGCCACGGTAAAGAGAGCAAACACCTTGGGCATCACTTGACCCATGCCGCCCATTTCGGTCATCAGCATGGTGTGGGTGCGATCGTAGGTGACCCCTGCCAGGAAGAACAAAACTGATGCAATTAAACCGTGGGAGAGCATTTGCAATAATGCACCGCTGGTTCCTAGATCACTAAAGGACGCAATCCCCAACAACACAAAGCCCATGTGGGAAATAGATGAATAGGCTAAGCGCCGCTTCATATTAGTCTGGGCAAAGGAGTTAAATGCCCCATAGATAATGTTGACCACCCCCAGAATGGCGAGGATGGGAGCAAAGTAAATGTGGGCATCGGGCAGAAGACCCATATTGAGACGGATCAGACCATATCCCCCCATTTTCAGCAACACACCTGCCAAAACCATGGATACGGGTGTGGAGGCTTCACCGTGGGCATCTGGTAACCAGGTGTGCATGGGGAAAATCGCTAGCTTCACCCCAAAGGCAATCAACAGGCCCGCATACAGGAATAGCTCTAAGGCCAGGGGGAAATCCTTCAGGCCGATTTCAGCCATGTCGAAGGTGACCGTATCGCCATAGAAGGCCATTCCCAGCGCTGCCACCAAAATGAAGACTGAGGCTGCTGCAGTATAGAGCAGAAATTTTGTGGCGGCATAGCGACGCCGTTGTCCACCCCAAATACAGATGAGTAAGTAGACGGGAATGAGTTCTACTTCCCACATAATGAACAGTAGTAGTAGATCTTGGGCTACAAATACCCCAACCTGAGCTGAATACAGCACCAGCATCAACACATAAAAAAGGCGAGGTCTGTGATCAACTTGCCACGCCGCAAAAATTGAGAGAGTAGTAACCAATCCTGCGAGAAGAACCAGGGGCATTGACAGCCCATCCACGGAAACCGCCCAGTTCAAGCCCAACTGGGGCACCCAGGCATACTTCTCCACAAGCTGAAAAGTAGCACTGCCAGCATCGTAATGCTGCCAAAAGACGTAGCACATCAAGACAAAGTCCGCGATACCCACGCCTAAGGCATACCATCGCACGAGCTTGCCATCTTTATCGGGCAACACGGGGATGATAAGGGAAGCAACGAGTGGTAGCAGGACAATTATAGTCAGCCAGGGAAATTGATCCGCCATCATAGTAGTAAGAAGGAATACCTACTGGTGAGTTATTTCATCTTACTAAACTTTGTAACGAAAATCTGAAAAATCTTTACTTAGGAACAACATTTTTAGCAACCCGTTCAATTCTCGGAGTTGCTGACCTTGTCCCCAAGTCTGCCGATTGGGGAAGATACGAACTAAAGGGGGGAAACAACGTTAAAAATCCATTTGGCCAAAATCCAGTTGCCAGATGCAGGCAGGGGCAATCCCCCCGTGGTTGCCCCCAACGTAGAGCGTGTCGTAGGCACGGGAGACAGACACGGAGGGCAGGCACGGGGGCACTGCCCCTACAACTATGAACTGCCTACGGTAATTGCTCTCGCTATTTCTTAAAGGACTGGCTATTGTCTATAACGCTTCCGGATCCTGCCATTGCTGAGTGGGTAAAGCCTCAGATAATTCGCTTTCTGCTCCACCTGCATCGTTTTCCAGGTCTACTACCTTACCGCCAAAGAACTCAGCCAGTTTCTTCGCGGCCCTTGTCACTTCGTCTTCTTCCCAAGCCATTGTGGATGGGTTTCCAGCCAGTGGCATGTCGCTAGCAGGCGTTGCTGTTGGGGTTGGCCTAGGAGGAGAATTCGCTCCAGTAAAGGCAGTAGGAGTGGGTCTGGTATCGTTATCAGACTGAAAGGCAGGAGGAGATGAACTTGCTGGCTTGGAAAGGTCTGGTGGGGCGGATTTTGTCCAGGTACTGGGTGCTTCTGATACGAAAGCATCGCCGTTAGGAGAAGAATGAGGGATAGGAGAAGAATGGGGGATGGGAGGTGAAGCAGTAGAAGCGGATTGAGACTCAGCTTCGGTAATGAGTTGGAGGCTGACCCGTAACTTATAGCCACACCCATCCAGAAAGGCTTTCTCAATACTGGGCAATTTACTTTGAAGAATCTTGAGGGCTTCTTGGGTTAAGACTCCAATCTGAGCTTGTTGGGGACTGACGGCTAATAAACGTCCGTTGTTATAGAGAAAACTACCCCCCAAGGGATGCAGTTGAGCGATCGCACTCCGCCAAACCTGATCCAAATCCAGATCTGGACTCTTTACCTGGGATTTCAAAACTTCAGATGAATTGACCTCTGGTAATTTGCCTGCGGATACTTCAGGGATATGGGACTGTGCTGCGATCGCCGGAACCTCATTTCTTGGGGTCGGAGATACAGGGGTCGGGGAGGGGGTTGACAACTGGGATGCTGAAGCCACACCTAGGGCGCGATCGTAGGAAGCAGTGGCTTCATCCAATCGTTGCAATTCCTTTAACGCCATTCCCCGACTAAACCAAGCTTCTGAGAAACCGGGTTCGAGTTGCAGGGTTTTGTCATAGGCACTGATAGCTTCTTCATAACGATGTAAGCTTGCCAATACATTGCCCCGGTTGAACCAGGCAGTCGAAAACGCTGGCTCAATTTGTAACGCCCGATCATAGGCGCTCAGCGATTCTTCGTAGCGCTTGAGGCTGGCTAGGCTATTGCCTCGGTTAAACCAGGCTTCTAAAAAGTCCGGTTCGATTTGCAGGGCTTTGTCGTAGGCATTGATAGCTTCTTCGTGGCGCTGCCAGTTACTTAAGGCTTGACCTCGTAAATACCAGGCTTGGGGAGTCCCTGATATCTGAGTGGATCTCTGCTGCGGCTGATGCAGAATGGATGGGGATCGCGTTTCCTCTCTAGGAGGGAGTTGAACCTCTGGGGTTGGTCCCTCTAGTGGAGGTTCAGGAATCGGCTTGATTTCTGCACCTAGATGCGTGACCGTTGCAGGGGGAGGGCTAGGGACTGGAGGAGATAATACCGGATGGGACTGGGTGGTTAGTTTAGAAGGTTGGGAGACCATCGGCTGTGATGCAAGAGTTTGACGACTCAGCTCGGCGGGTAATAATCCCAACAGGGCGACTTCTAACCAGAGACGGGGCTGCGTGGTGTTCTTAACCTGCACCTCACAGGTACGCAAATGCTGCTGTCCTGCCAAGATCGTGTATAGATCGATGGATTGGGCGAATTCACAAAGTTGTGTCCAAGTGGCGGGGGTAATAGCAACCAGATCGTTGCGATCGCGAGCGGTCTTCGCAATCAGCAAATCTCGATAAAAGCTAGTCAGACTTTGTAGGACGATCAATGGCTCCCGCCCCCGATCCATAAGGCGACGGGCTTGATCGAGGACTACTGCTGGGTTATTGGCAGCGATCGCCTCCAAGAGAATCATCAGATCCCGTTCGGGCACTGCCCCAACCAAATCCCAGACCCGCTCTACCGTTACCTGCTCTGTCATCAGACTCAGTTGATCGAGCAAACTTTCAGAATCCCGCAACCCGCCCTGGGAAATTTGTGCCACAAGTCGAATCGCTTCATCGGTAATATCGATGGTTTCCTGAGTTGCGATCATTGTTAAGTGCTCCACCATCGCCTCTAGGGGAATGCGGCGAAAGTCAAATCGCTGGCAACGAGAAATGATTGTGGGTAGGACGCGCTGGGGATCGGTGGTGGCGAGGACAAAGACAACGCGATCTGGTGGTTCCTCTAAGGTCTTGAGCAGCGAGTTAAAGGCGGCTGTACTCAGCATGTGAACTTCGTCCAGCACATAAACTTTGTAACGACACTGAACAGGGGCAAACTGCGCCCGCTCAATCAATTCCCGAATGTTGTCAACCCCAGTGTTACTGGCAGCATCAATCTCGATTACATCCAGGGCTGAGCCATTGGCGATCGCTCGACATACTTCACAAACCCCGCAGGGGTTTTCCGTCGGGACGCTGCTCTGAATACAATTAAGAGATTTTGCTAAAATCCGCGCACTAGAGGTTTTTCCAGTGCCTCGTGCTCCGGTGAACAGATAGGCTGGGGCAATCCGAGCCGAACGTAGCGCATGGGTCAAGGTGGTGGCGATCGCCTCCTGTCCCACCAGTTGAGCAAAGGTCTGGGGTCGATATTTATGGTGAAGCGGTTCGTAGGGCATAGGTACAAAAATACTCCCTACCTTTTAGGGTAAGCTGAGATGCCAGGTTTGAGATGAAGCCGTTAACACACTTCACTTGGGAATTACCAGAGAATACTGATCGGGAGAGATCAAGACCTGAAGATGAATTAGATTCGCCCCCTAAATTCGCCCCCCTTTGTAAGGGGAGTAGGGGGGATCTCTTGTTAGTCTGCGAGTCCTGGGATCCCCCCGCCCGGCTCCCCCCTTACAAAGGGGGGCTTTAAAAAAGGGAAAGAGCTATTCGGGTAAGCCGATTAAGTTGCCAGAGCCAGGGATGATGGTTGCGATCGCAAATGCATCAATTCCCTGAGCCACAAACCACTCCATGGTGTAGCTTGCCTGCTCAGGGGGCACCAAAACCACAAAGCCAATCCCCATATTAAAGGTATTAAACATATCCACGGGTTGGACTTGTCCGGCTTGGGCAAGCCAATCAAAAATGGGTGGAATCTGCCAACTTGTCGGGTTGATTTGGATGGCTTGTCCTTCCCCTAGACAGCGGGGTAGATTTTCCGGTAGTCCTCCTCCCGTAATGTGGGCCATCCCATGAATCTTCAGTCCAGACTTCAGGGCTGCCAAAACAGGTTTTACGTAAATTTGTGTGGGAGCTAGTAATACCTCTCCCAAACTCTTTCCCTCTAGCAGATCTGGACAATCACTCCAGTTATGACCATACTCGCTAATAATCTTGCGAACCAGACTGAAACCA